>CAYXUG010000027.1:0-27661 GCA_964468655.1 uncultured bacterium
CATTTGTAAAATTTACACTGTAAAATTTTCTTGTATAGAATTTACACACATTTTATAGTTTTTAAAAGTAACTTTACTACGCATTAGAGGTAAGCAAGATATAGAATCAATCAACAGTTAATTAGAAAAATGAAAATGGAAAGTAGCACAAATTATACAATGAGAACTGATTTTATTGAACACCAAGTATCATTTCCTGGGTCAGCGCTTAAGATGGAAGGTATTGATGTCGTGGGTGATATGAATGCGGTATTTGAAGAGATATTGACTCCAGAAGCGTTACGGTTTGTTGCAAAGCTTGAGCGCAAGTTTTCTCTCAGGAGGGTTGAATTACTTGACCGGAGAAATGAAATTCAGGAAAAAATTAATAACGGACATCTCCCTCATTTTCTACCTGAAACAAAAGATATTAGAAATTCGGAATGGCATGTTGCGCCTCATCCTCACGATTTAGATGACAGGCGTGTTGAGATTACAGGACCTGTAGAACGGAAAATGATTATCAACGCCTTGAACTCCGGATCAAAAGTGTTTATGGCTGATTTTGAAGATTCAAATTCTCCCACTTGGTCTAATGTTATTGATGGACAGATCAATCTGAGAGATGCGGTGAACCGTACCATTTCATTCACGAAACCTGATGGGAAACAATATACATTGAATGATGAAACTGCTACACTTGTAGTAAGACCAAGAGGATGGCACCTTGAAGAGAAGCAAATTATTGTTGATGGTTCGCCTATCTCCGCTAGTATCCTCGATTTTGGGCTTTACTTTTACCACAATGTGAAAGAATTATTGCAAAAAGGGACAGGCCCCTATTATTATTTGCCCAAATTGGAAAACCATCTGGAAGCAAGACTGTGGAATGATGTTTTTGTCATGGCTCAAGAGGAATTGGATATTCCGGTAGGCACCATCAAAGCAACCGTCCTTATTGAGACAATATTGGCTGCTTTTGAAATGGATGAGATCCTTTATGAGTTGCGGGACCATTCCACCGGACTGAATTGTGGACGTTGGGACTACATTTTCAGTTTCATTAAAAAATTCAGAAATCGGTCTGATTGTATTTTACCTGATCGGGCTGAAGTGACCATGCAGAGGCACTTTATGAAATCCTATGTGGACTTATTAATTAAAACCTGTCACCGCAGGGGTGCGCACGCCGTGGGCGGAATGGCAGCACAGATTCCTATTAAACAAGACTTAGCTGCCAATAAAACTGCCATTGGAAAAGTTAGAGAAGATAAAGACCGCGAGGTAAAAGCAGGTCATGATGGTACCTGGGTAGCGCACCCGGGATTAATATCTATTGCTCTGGATGCATTCGATGCGGTAATGACTTCGCAAAATCAATTGAATGTTCTAAGGGAAGAAGTTTCAGTTTCTGCCGAGGATTTATTGAAAGTTCCCCAGGGCAACGTTACTGAAGATGGCATCCGGACAAATATTCGTGTTGGGATACATTATCTTGAATCCTGGCTCCGAGGCAATGGTTGTGTTCCACTCTATTATTTGATGGAGGATGCTGCTACTGCGGAGATTTGCAGATCTCAACTCTGGCAGTGGATTCATCACAATGCAAAAATGAATGATGGCAGAAGTGTCACAGTGAAATTATTTAAAGAAATGTTGGCTGAAGAATTGGATACTATTGAAAAAGAAGTGGGCAGTGATCGATTCAGAACGGGTAAGCATGATCTTGCTACAGACTTGTTTACTGAAATGATCACTACAGAAGAATTCGATGATTTCTTAACCATACCGGCATACGAACATATTTGAAACTAAGGAGTAATCATGAACAGAAATAATCATAGTGAAGAAGTATTTTACAATCACAGATGGGAAGGAATAGAAAGAATGTATTCTTCTGAAAGTGTAGAAAAATTAAAAGGGACCTTGCAGATTAAGCATACTCTGGCTGAAAATGGAGCGAATCAGTTATGGAATCTCCTTCACACAGAAGATTATATCAATGCACTGGGTGCCCTCTCAGGGAACCAGGCGGTACAAATGGTTAAAGCTGGTTTGAAGGCAATTTATTTAAGTGGCTGGCAGGTTGCAGCAGATGCAAATCTTGCAGGTCAAACTTATCCCGATCAAAGTTTATATCCTGCAAACAGTGTTCCTAATATGGCGAGAAGAATTAATATGGCATTGCAGCGCGCAGATCATATCCACCATTCTGAAGGAAATGACAATATCAATTGGTATACACCAATTATAGCCGATGCGGAAGCAGGATTCGGCGGACCTCTAAATGCATTTGAACTGATGAAAGCAATGATTGAAGCAGGCGCTGCCGGGGTTCATTTTGAGGATCAACTTTCATCGGAGAAAAAATGCGGTCACCTGGGTGGGAAAGTATTAATCCCAATAAGCCATTTTATTCGTACCTTAAATGCTGCACGCCTGGCATCGGATGTATTGGAAGTATCCACAGTGCTCATTGCAAGGACAGATGCAAACAGTGCAAAACTCATTACATCAGATGTTGACCCGAGAGATGAAGAGTTTCTGGTTCATGAGCGTACTCCTGAAGGATTTTTCAAATATAAAGGCGGCCTGGATTCCTGTATATCGCGTGGATTGGCTTATGCTCCTTATGCAGATATGCTCTGGTTTGAAACAGGTACTCCTGACTTGGAAGAAGCAAAAAGATATTCAGAAGCAATTCGTGAAGAATTCCCCGGGAAACTTCTTGCGTATAATTGTTCACCATCGTTCAACTGGAAAAAACGCCTCGATGATACCACTATTGCTAAATTCCAGCGGGAGTTGGGAGCTATGGGGTACAAATTCCAGTTTGTAACGTTGGCAGGTTTCCACGCACTCAATTATTCAATGTTTGATCTTGCACGGAGTTATAAAGATGAAGGGATGACAGCTTATGTTGAGTTACAACAAAATGAGTTTGCCCAGGAAGTGAATGGATACACTGCCACAAAACATCAGCGGGAAGTAGGCACGGGTTATTTTGACCTTGTCTCCCAGGCAGTTTCTGGCGGCAAGTCGTCTACAGCTGCCATGGTAGGATCTACAGAAGAAGAACAGTTTGAAGAAAAATAGATGGGAACAGTTGGGTTAAAAAGAATGAAGCCAATTTCTATATTGATCTTGTTGTCACTGGTATTCTCACAGGATATCCGTTATTTGGATGAAGTATTTGAAAACGTAACGAAGACAGAAAATGTTGTTTATGGCAATGCTCCAGATTTACCCTTCATCTTTCTTTTTGAATGGAACACGTATGACGTTGATTTGGATATGGATATTTATGAGCCTGAAGGAGACACAGAAACCCAGCGGCCAGTCATCATTTTTGTTCATACGGGGTCATTTTTTTCAGGTCACAATGAATTGGATGATGTTGTAGCATTAGCTGAAACAGCTGCAAAGAGAGGGTATGTCGCAATCAGTATGAACTACCGTTTAGGAATAAATATTCTTAGTTCTTACAGTGGGGAACGTGCAGTTTACAGGGGGGTTCAAGATGCGAGTGCTGTAATTAGGTATCTTCGTGAATTCAATGAAGAATATAAAATAGATTATGATAATATTTTCTTATGGGGTACAAGTGCCGGTTCGTTAATCTCACTGCATTTAGCGTACGCTGATGATGATGAAAGACCTGAGTCAACGTATGGAGGTGGAGGGGATCCTGATCTTGGATGTATGGATTGTGAAGGCAATTCATATGATCATAATGGTCGTCCAAAAGCTATTGTGAGTTGCTGGGGTGCTATTGGTGATTTAGACTGGATTGAGCAGAGTAATAATGTACCAGCAAAAATGTTTCATGGCACTGCTGATCCTGTGGTTCCGTATGATGAAGGTTACCCTTTTACACTAGATATTTTATTACCATGGTGCTATGGTTCATATCTTATAAATAATAGACTAAATGAAGTAGGTATATATAGCGAATATGAAGGTGAGGTCGATCAATTACATGAATATTGGGGCACTGTGAATGGAAACTGGTTTGGTGGACCTAATGAATATTTTGAACAGATTAAAAATGAAGGTTTTTCCTTTTTATATGATCAACTAGATATAGATAATGAAATGACAGCACAGTACCAGCACCAGGATAATTGGAATTTGGTAGGACTTCCATTAGATGTTGAAGATAATCATTATTTAGCACTTTTTCCTGACGCCTGGGAAGGAACTTTATTTTCATATACGAACACATACGAACAAGCGGAATATCTAGAAACTGGAGAGGGATATTGGTTGAGATTTCAAGATGCCGGTTCAAACCAGATTACTGGTATTCAGTTTTCATCCATAACAGTTCCAATAAATGAGGGATGGAACCTGATTACAGGCCCCAGTCTTATTGCGGAAATTATTGATACTGATAATATATTGATGGAAGGTACGTTGTATGGCTACAATAGTGATAGTGGATATTATAGTACAAATGAATTGGAACCAGGCATAGCGTATTGGGTAAGAGCCAGCGCTGATGGTGAGATACAGATTGTAAGTACGGGAACTTCTAATCCAGTCCCTGAAGATAAAAAGTTTGAGTAATTTCACTAACTCACAATAAAATTAATCGTTTTTTAGGTTTCTGTTTTTTATTTGTATCTATTGGTCTTGCTGATTGTGGTATAACATATATTTTGATGTTTCGTACAACAAATTTGTTTTCTGTTTAAATTTTTCATAGATCAAGGGTTTTAAGTTTTTTACATCTTCAATGGGGTTATCACTCCACAAATCATGCAGGCTGTCCCATGATCCATTATCAAAAATTTGAAGATAATATTTCTGCCCGATAGCACCGTAACTTTTCGGTGAATACTTTTTATTAATTATAAGAGCGACTCTTTCATCATCTGGTTCATTATTTAATCTATTTGTACCTAATGTTTGATTTGTAAATGGAATACCAAGGTAGGCAGTTAATGTTGGCATTAAATCCGGTAAACTGCAGACTGTTTCGATAGTTTGTGCCGAACCTATATTCGAGGGATCATAAATAATAAAGGGTACATGATAAGATCTAAGCTTTAAGTCATAGTCAGATGGCTGCATATGATGGGCTCGCGGGTCAGATGTGCCGTGATCACCAAAAAGAACAAAAACAGTATTTTCAAAGTAGGACGACTCAGATGCGAGTCTGAAAAATTCTCCAATCGAGTGGTCCAGAAACCGCATGGCATTGTACTGAGCCAGTGATCTGAATCCGGCATTTTTGATTTGATCTTCCGGAATATCCAATATTTCAAAACCTGTGTTATTGTCAGGAATGGTATAAGGACGGTGATTGGTGGCTGTTTGTACAATGGCGAAGAAAGGTCTGTCCTTAGATTCTTTCAAAAATATCTCGTGCGCTTCCCTCAAAAGATCGAGATCAGAAATTCCCCAGACATCAATACGCGGTCTGTCAAAATCGCCCAGTTCTGTCAGATGTAAATCTTTAATGTTGTAGGTGATCAACCCCCGAATGTTTGCCCAACTTGCACTGCCTCCGATGATATAATGTTTTTTGTAGTTTTTGAATTCTGTTATAATAGTGTACTGATCTGAAACCAGCGGATTTCGGGAAGATGTTTTAAATTTTGCCACGTCCGGAATTCCTGTGATGAGGGTGAAAACTGAGCGGGCTGTTCCGACATTTGGCACGTAAAACCGGCTGAAAAAAAGTCCTTCTTCGGTAAGCCGGTCAAGATTAGGTGCCGGATTTAAAGGATTTCCTAAAATACCGAGACGATTAGCACTAACCGATTCGAGGAAAATGATAACAACATTGGGCTGTTTACGTTTTATGTTTTCTGATGCAGGTTCAACTGTACGGTCAAAATTCAGTAAACTCTGATCTGGATTATCAACCTTCAAATATTCGGCAATCAAATCGTAATGACTTTTTATATAGTCCAGGTCATAATCCTTTTCACTGAATTGCATGGTATCATAAAAATAGAGTACAGGGTTTAACGCCATGGCGGAAATAAAAGGATTCCTGCTGAAAAAGGCATTACTCCACCTAAGAGCATATTGAGAAAAGGACCCCCAGCACCCAAATAGAAAAAATAAACTGCAAAAAACAATACCCAACACTTTTTGTTTTGTTGGGATCACCCTTGATGGAATTATTAGGGTTTTTTGAGTGATTATTTTTTTAACAAAGGTAAGCCCTGCAAAGATGAACAAGAATAGAACAACCACCCAAAATACCGGGTAACTCTCCCAGATCATATTCAGTGAGATTACCGGATTTTCCAGAAAACTTACTGCAGATATTTCCAGTCGTCTATCGAGATAGCTGTAGTGTCCGAAGTCTGCAATGTAAAAAAATAACAAAACCATTATTGATAGTAACCAATAAAGGAGAGTAAGTTTTCTAATAAAATGAGACTTGACCGAATTAATAAATGGTATTGATGACAACAAAATGATTGGAAGGGCTGAAATGATGGCAAGTCTTAAGTCAAACCGAAGACCAATAAAAAGCGCCTTCATTATTTCAGAAAATTGAAATGCATCTGAAATATCTATAAACGAAAAATAAAATATTATCCGAAAGATTATAAATAGACTAAAGTAAGCACCTATAATTCCCATAAAATATTGAATCCTGCGCGAGTGGAAAAATGTAGAATTCACTATTTTGGGTTTCTTATTTTCACCCTAACGGGATACAAAATAAGTATTTTGTGTAATAATTTCAGCAAGAATTAATTGATCGAAAAATGCGGGAAATTGGTGGGTGATTACAAAAATGAATACACCACTGAAAACTAAATAAGGCGCAAACGGTATTGGCCTGTTTCGGTCGAACCCTTTAACAATTGAGATACAAATCCAGGCAATCAGACCAAGAAAGGAAGCCAAGAAAAGTGTACCAATCATGCAAATTGGTCCGAGCCATGCTCCGAGAACCAACCCAAGCTGGAGATCTCCCCAACCCATTCCCTGCCGATGAGTAAACAACCAAGTGAATCCCATAATAAGCGCAGGAAGGAAAACACCTGCAACAATTCCGAGCAATATCTGATTTAAAGCAAACAGGTTGAAACCTACAGCACCAGTGATTAAAACGATGATGCCAGCAACTATTAAATCAAGTGGTACCATTAAGAGCTTTGCATCAATCCAGGCAATGGTTATAAGTATTGAAATGATTAAACTTGATACCACCGCATCGGGAATGTTCATAGTAGAAAATGCCCAACCCCAGATTAATCCGTTGGTTAACTCAACAGCAGGATATTGAAGTGATATAGTCTTCCTGCATTCAGCACATTTTCCTTTTTGCAAAATAAAGGACAGGATAGGAATATTCCTGTAAAATGGAATTGTTTTTTTACAATTTGGGCAATGGGAACGGGGCTTAACAATTGATTCTTCAAGCGGCAGTCTGTAGATGATAACATTAAAAAAACTTCCTGAAATCGTTCCAAGAACGAAAAATATTCCAAATGTCATAAAAGTTTAAAGGCCTGATTGAAGTGCGGCGCCAAGGGAGAAAACAGGAAGGTAGGTAATCACAACCATGACGGCAATGACAACTCCTACCATGAGAATTAACATAGGTTCAATTAGAGTTGTCATTCGTTCAACCAGTGCGTTGACTTGTTTGTAGTAGTAGTCTGCTGCCCGGTCTAAAAGTGTATCCAATTCCCCTGTTTCTTCACCAGTTGCTGACAACTGCAATAAAATAGAGGGGAATACTTCAGTTCTTCTCAGGGCAGTTGTAATATTAAATCCGTCTCTGATGTATTCGGTTGCCTCGCCGATTGCTCTTTCGTACACTCGATTACCAACGATTATTTTTGCCAGTTTCATTGAATCTATTACAGGTACACCTGCACCGAACAAAATTCCGGATGTTTTCGCAAATTTGTTTAAAATGGATTGATTTACCAATGATCCGAACACTGGAGTTTTCAATTTTATAGAATCTATTAGAAAACCACCCCGTTGAGTTTTTGACATGATCCAGATACCAAAAATCATCAATAACAGAATGAAAGATAATGATTTAAAATTCATGCTTAACCACTGGCTGAATGCCACCAGCTTTTGTGTCGCAACTGGCAAGTTAGCTCCTAATTGGGCATATACATCTGAGAACATAGGGATAATCCACGTAAACATTACCGTCATCATAGCAACCAGAAAACAAATCATGAATATGGGGTAGGTCATGGCTGAACGTACTTTCCTTCGAACATCATCCAGATTTTCAAGATAGGTGGCCAATTGGTCCAGGATTTCATTCAGATTACCACTGACTTCCCCTGCACTGGTGAGTGCAACAAATAAATGAGAAAATACTCCGGGATGACGTTCCAAAGCTTCTGATAGTGATAATCCTTTACGAATATTTTCACTGACATGAGTAAGGACCTTCTTTAATCTAGGGTGTTTTTCTTCACTTGCCAAACCGCTTATCGCTCTTTCCAGCGTTAACCCTGCAGCGTACATAGTGGCGAGCTGGCGGGTGAAAAAGACCAAATTGCTGAGCGGGATGCGGTTTTTAATCCGTTCAATAGATAAATTGATTTCATCAATAAAGGGGCCAATAAAATCCCAACTTGTGTCTATCTCCTTCAATCGGACAATAATTTGTCCATTTGAAGAAAGTTTTTTCATAGCAGCATCAAGGTTGTCTGCTTTTATTTCACCTTCTTTGCGTGCGCCGCTTTCATCTTTTAATAAATATGAAAAAGCCGGCACTACAAATCCTCAACAGTGGATCGAAGAACCTCCGAAATAGTTGTTTTACCATCCAGCGCTTTCTTAATACCGCAGTCCCTCAACGTGATCATACCATCCTCTACAGCTTTCTTACGAATTTCATCTTCATTGCTATTATCGTAAATTAAACCTCTAATTCCACGGGACATGGCAATAAGTTCAAAAATACCAGTCCTTCCATGAAACCCGGTTTGCCTGCATTGACTGCATCCTTTTCCGTGCACCAATTGTTTTCCGTTTAGCCTCGATTTATCAAGCTTGATTCGATCCAATTCTTCCTGAGACGGGGTATATTCTTCTTTACAGTTTTTACAAATCGTTCTGACAAGTCTTTGCGCCATAACCAGATTCAAACAGGAGCCGACCAGAAATGGTTTAATACCAATATCCAGTAAACGTGTTATTGTGGATGCGGCGTCATTTGCATGGACTGTCGAGAAAACAAGATGTCCTGTGAGTGAAAATTTGACAGCAATATCTGCTGTTTCTTCATCCCGGATTTCACCTATCAGAAGTATATCGGGATCCTGCCTGAGTATGGACCGGAGGGATGAAGAAAAAGTCAGCCCTATACTTTCATGTACCTGAACCTGATTAATTTTATCCATTTGATATTCTACGGGATCTTCAACGGTAGTTATGTTTAATGCGTCATTTTTTATTTCTTTTAAAGATGCATATAGACTGGTGGATTTACCAGAACCTGTTGGACCTGAGGCGACAATCATTCCATAAGGCTGGGCAATTACTTTTCTGAAGATTTTGTATGTACTTTCTTCAAACCCAAGGATACCGAGGTTAAAGCCGAATTCGGATTTATCCAGAAGTCGCATGACTGTTTTCTCTCCGTATACTGTAGGTAAAACCGACACACGGACATCAATTTCCCTGTTGGTTGCCTTTATTGTAAACCGGCCGTCCTGAGGTAATCGCCTTTCAGCAATATTCAGATTAGACAAAATCTTTATTCGAGTTACCAATCCGCTAAGGGAAGAAATAGGGGGTGTCATAATAGTTTGAAGAACACCATCAATTCGGATTCTGACGATGACTTTATCTTGTTGTGGCTCCAGATGAATATCAGTGGCTCTCTCCTTAATAGCTTCCTGTAAAATCAGATTAACAAGTTTGACGATAGGTGCATCTTCAGAAGAAGCTTTATCTGGAGACAGATCAACTTCCTCTTGATTATCTTCATCACCTGAAATGACTTTAATGCTTTCAAACGTTTCTTCAACTTCACCTGCCTGGCGAATCTTCCCATAGATTTGGTCCAACGCACGATTGAGCGCCGAAGGACCGGCAACCAGTACTTTGGGATTTAGATCGGTCAGCCGTTTCATAGAATCCAATGCCACCAGATCTTCAGGATCTTCCATTGCAACGACAATGGTTGAATCGGTTTTCCGCAAGGCTAAAATCATATATTGCCGTGCAAAATCTTCAGGAATAAGTTGAACAACTTCCTGATCTGCTGAAAAGAGTTCTTCCTCATGTACTTTTTCGTAACCCAACTGCATAGAATAGACGGTAATCAAATCTTCTTCTGTAATTAATCCCTTTTTCAATAGAATAGTGCCAAGTTTTTCTTTGCTTGTTTTTTGGTCGGAAAGTGCAACTTCTAATTGACCACCATCAATTTTTTTCAGATGGACAAGAATGTCACCAATTTTCTGAAACTGTGGATTGAATTCGTGTTCCATTTGTTACCGTTGGTAGGTTCTAACGAGAAGAATTTCCAGTGGAGCACTTGTTATTGCCTGTGGGATTAGTAACTGAGCCACTACCGTTGAAGTGAAATCCTCGTAGGTTTGTGGATCGCTGTTTGGAACAGGGGAACATATGCCTTGATCGTACTCAACTGTAAAAGTAACTGTACCAGTTGAATCGGTATAGCCAATATTATTTTCAATAGGTGAGAAAGGCCAGTAAATGGCAGAAGCACCCGTAGCGGAAAGCAAGATGGGTGCGTTCACAACCGCGTTTCCATAATAGTCAGTCAATATACCGATTATAGTCAATATAGCCGGATTTCCAAATAAGGTAAAATCCCAGTATTGCGGACCCGCTAATAACAATTGTCCGGGTACAAAGAACATAATAGCTTCACCCTCATCTTCATTGATTCGGGCCATAACAGTATCGCCATTTGCACCAAATGTTAGGGCAGTGACATATCCCAGATCTCCAATTGCATCTGTAGAATAGATGATTGTTGTGAATGCTACTCCTGGATAATTATCTTCGTTTAGGTTTTGATTACCTGTAAAACTGACACCTTGTACAAATGCATCAATCATTGTATCGGGTGGTACCGGATCCATTGACCAGTAGACATAGGTACTATCAGAAACCGGGTTATAATTCACATCGTAAACCATTGCTGCAGCTTCCGTTTGATAAGCGCCCCCGCCGATTGGTGTTGTGGCTCCCGGATCATAATTTGGTTCAATATAATAGGGTGGACCAGTGGCAATGATGACAGGTACTTCTGTTGCTGATAATACTTCACCAGACTCTGTGGTAACTTCGGCGGTTATTCGAACAGGACCCGGCCCGGTGCCGCTATTAACAGATACACATGCTTCACCGGATTCTGTGTAGGAGGAATCTGAGATTCCTGCATTATTGATATTGGCACCAACTGGTATGTTTGGACCTAAAGTAAAAGTAACGTTTACCGGTTCATTTACAAGTATAGCATTTTCATCATACACGCGCGAACAGATTTGGGTAGATTCCAGGCCGCCTCCGCCAACAACCATGATTTCGCCTGGATAAGATGGTGGAATAGTTAAGTATGCAGGTGTTCCTGAATAAGTTGTATCTACAATAGTTATTTGAATTTCTTGAGTGACTTCTCCAAAGGATGGATGGATAAAACTTGCATTAATATCAGCGACACCAACATCTTCAGGATTACCTAAATCAGTAAAATTAACGTCTACCACCCCAGTTGAATCTGTAATTCCTACCGCATCTATAAATCCTTTTGTGGCATCGAAACCAATGTCAACAAATTTGACAGGATGACTAAGATTATTTAAAAGTCGAACAGTTATTGTTGCATTTGTTTGACCACCATCAAGATTAATTACATCCGTATCTGTATTTAAAATTAAATTATAGGGCCAGATTTGGACTATCGATGTATCGAACACCTCAAAACTTGTTGTAGAACTTATCTCAGTTTCATTTTCGACATGTTTTGCTGTCACAGAAACAGCGCCTTCTCCATATCCATCATAGGCTGCACTGTCTTCATCATAAAAATTTACTGTAGCCTTTCCATCATCATTTGTAGGGGTGGAAGAATTAATGGAAAATGAACCGACATTTGATGAAAACTCTATATTCTTTGCTTTTAATGGATTTCCAGTAGTGTCTGTTAATATTACATCAATCCGAGTATTCACATCGTTAATTGGTCCGGCAATATCCTCGCCTACTACAACTGTTGTTGATCCCTCAAGTGCATAGGGTTGAGTCGTAATCGTCATTACGAAATTTTCTAAACTTGATTCATCTTCTATCTCGGTCGGCACCCTGTCATCACAACTAAGTACTAGGAATATGACAGCTAATATTATTATTCCAAATCGTTTAAATTGATAGAAAGGACTATTTTTCATTTTTCTTTTCCTCAGTTTTTTTATCATCCGGTGTTTCTTCAGCTCCATTTTCATCAGTTTCTTCAGGAATATACAGTGAACGCTCAAGTTCAAGCATAATGGCTGATTTTGCTATACCAGCCATATCATCTGTGACAACGGATGGCGTAATTTGAATGATGAGATCCATTTTTTTCTCTAACACATCTTTACTTGTGAATATTTTTTCCCCAATCCAAGGAATCCTATGGAGGAGTGGAACCTTATAGATTGTATTTTTTCGATCCCTGCTGATTAAACCGCCGATAACGATGGTTCCCCCATCCTTTACTCTGATGACGCTGGATGAAGCCCTCCTTTTAACCCGCGGGATATTTTTGTCCGGACCAATGAATTCAAAAATTGAGGACACTTCAGGCTGAACTTTAACAGTGATATCACCGTCAGTATTTACAGATGGCAGAACATTTAACTTGATACCCACTTCTTCTTTTTGAACTTGTACCTGACCTCCAACACCTCCTGAACTTAAAATATAAGGTACAACATCAACCATCTCAATATAGGCTTCCCGGCCGTTCAACGTTACCAATTTGGAGTCGGCAAGTATTTCAGCATCATTATTTTTTAATAAAAAATCTAGCGTTACATCAAATGCTGTCATTTGCCGGCTGAAAGTTTTTGGATAAAGATTATCCTCACTTAAACGATTAAAAGGCATGTCGGAGGGTACTTCTGCAAAAGGCAACCCAGCGTATGTTTCAACCACACCCGTACCTTCAGTATTTGGATTTTGGGCTAATCCCGGGACCAAGCTTCCCGCTCCTTTTAAGTCACCGGGAATTACACCGGTTTCTGCGAATATATTGGTGTAATGCGCTAATTTTGACCAGTCAATTCCAAACTTTTCTTCTGCATCTGCGGCAACTTCGATTAATCGTACTTCCATGAGTATTTGAATAGTAGGAACATCAATCTTTTTTATTGAATCCTTTATATCACCTATTTTTTTAGGTGATGCATTGATTAACAGTTTATTCCCGGAAACATCCACCTGTATTTTATCTGTTAAATCCTGGAGTATTGTTTTAACCTCAGAAGCATTAGCATACTTTAATTCAATGACATGAGCTGTAATGCCAACTTCTTCAGCCAATTTTTTTGGTTCAGCGATTAAAAATGAATTTCCTACAACTTCGTATCCTAAACCTACAGCTCTGACAACAAGATTGATTGCTTCCTGGATCGGAACATCATCTAAATGGATTGAAATTTTATCCTGGCTGTTCACATTGGGATCGGTAACAATATTGTAGCCGCTTTCCTTTGCGAGAATCCTAAGGATACTTGGCAAATAAGCATCTTCTGCATGAATAGTAACAAAGGTAGGACTTTCCGCTTCCTTTGCGCTGATGGTTCCTGCATCTTGACAAATTGCTAAACTCATTAAAATAAGAACAGTGAATAGATAAGATTTCAAATTTTTCATAAATTGGTTTACTCCTTCAGTCACTTTCAATGATTATTTATTCTTCAACGGTCAGACCTGCAACGGGATAGGGTAATTCTTGACCATCCTTATAAATAATAACCTTTTCTTTATCAATCCATTTCACTACACCGCCTGCTATAGAATCGCCTACAACGACACTATAATTTTTATCTTTATAACTAATTCCTGCATATTGGGTTGACCCATCGATTATATGCGTTACACGCAACTTCCCACTTCTGCGATATCGTAATGATCTGCCATAAGCATCCGTCAGGTATAATACATTGGTTAAACGCATGGGTTCTCCTTCCAATGCAAATTGATAATTGGCTCGGTCGTTCAATCGCTCTTCCAAATAATCGATAACATTTTCTAATTCTTTGTCAGTTCCGTATTGTACATTTTCTGCCCGCTCTTTCGCACGATTCCATTTATTATTGATTGGGATAATTTTAACACCTGCAGTAACGATAGAAATAACTGACAGCACAATAAGAATGATCCAAATTGTTTGATTTCTGTTATTCATGATATAATTTTTGTTTTGGATTTTACCAGTGTCAATGTTGAAAGATTAATCTCTATGATTTGATCCAGGAGATCTTCTTCACTGACATTGCTTTTAATCCGCTCTATTCCATTTTTAATTCGAAATTCATTGATAGTCACCAATCTGGGGGAGCGTTCCAATTCTGCTAAAAATTTTCCAAGTTCATCAAAGGAGCACTTCAAAATAATTTCATAGGGTGCTGATACATAGTGTTTTTTTTCAATTAAGGGTTTCGGTTTAATGTTTAAGAGCGCAATTCCCTGTTCATTCATCATTTCCATAAGATTTTTTAAAAAGGGGAGACTTGCATTATCTGCCAGTGAATCAGCTTTAGAAAGAGCAAGGTTTTTATCAAAGAGGGTATAAACTTGATCAAGTTTGTTTGCAAGAATTTGAGCGCTGATAAGTTGTTCATTTAACTCAATTAGTTCATCTTCCAAATCTAACAACCTTTCTGGTTTATCAGAGATGAACCAGGATTTGTTCAACCAGAATAAGACTGTTAGAACAATCATTGTGACAGCAAGTAGTCCATTGCGTTTAGTCGTCATACCTTTTTTAAATCCTGTCCATTGGATTTTAATACTGCTTCCAATTCAAATTGAACAATTTCTTGCCCCCGTACCTTTTTTAATGATCCTTGCCGGAATTTAAATTCTGAGAAATTATTATTAATTTCGTGATCCTTCCTCAACTTGTTGATAAATTCATGCACAATTTCATATTCTTTTTGGTTTTCATATACAACGGCAATTCCTTCCAGGATCAATTTTTTCGACTTTTTATTAAACTGCATTCCAATCAATGCCATATCTTCGGGCGTCAATCTTCCGATGAGTTCAAAATTCCGTGCCCATAGCGTTCTTTTGCTTTCCATGTTTGAGAAAGAAATAATATCCTGTTTTGATAAATTTTTCCCTTTTGCCTGCAAATCGTGGATCTCTTCTTTAATATGAGCAATTTCAGTTTCTTTTTTTTGGATTAGTTTCAAATATCCGAAACCAACGAACCCTAAGAATATATTAGCCGACAAAAGGATAGCTGCTACCAAACCGAAAATACCCCAGCGAGTTTGTTCTTTTCTTCGAAGAGCTCGGGTTTCCGCACTTTCTGATTGATTAAGATTGATGATTATAAATTTTATCATTCTGATAAATATCCACGGATCGCCAAGCCGACAGCTACCGAAAATTGACTTTTGTTTGAAATATCCAAGTTGTCATGCTCTGTGATAGAATGAAATGGGTTTAAAACCATAGTTTCCAGATTCAATTTACTTTCAATTAATTCTGCCAAACCTTTAGTCTCAGCACCACCACCGCTGAGAAAAATTTTAATAAAATAGCTCTGGTTGGTTGTCTTAGCGTAGTATCGCAGGGATCTTCTTACATCTTCAATCAGATTGTCAAAAACGGTGCGGTCAGCAACTGTAATATTCCCAATTTCTGCACTTGACTCATCTTTAAAACATTCAACGCCATTTTTCATAATATCGTCCTGCGATTCCAAATAACCCTTATCAAGTTTTTCTGCAAGAGCTGTCACAAATTGATGACTTCCTATTGGAATATCTCTTGTGAAATAACGGTCTTTCCTACCCCACACCACGAGTGAACTTGACAATGAACCGATATCCAGTAAAACGACTGCACCATCTTCAGTGAGATCATGCCCAGATGTAAATGCATTGGTAAGTGCAATCGGATCAGCATCTATGATTCCTGGTTTTAAACCGATTTCCTTCAGCATATCAATATGGTTGGTCGAAACTCTTTTTGTGCATGCAACAAGTCCAATATCTATTTTATCCACTTCCTTGGGGTTTGGACCAAAAATCTGAAAATCGATGACAGCATCAGAGCCATCCATAGGTATGTGCTTTCTTGCTTCAAAGGTCATAGAGGAAACCAGCTCATCTGTGGGCATATCCATTGTGGTTATCTGCTTAACACTGATATTGGTACCGGAGATACTTGTGACAAGATTCCTGACTTTTTTAGGATTTATTTTCATTTCTTTCATAAGTTCCTGAACAGCCATTACTCGGTGGGGTTTTGTTATTTGGTCTGGGTCAAATGCTCTGTGCTGTTCAGGTACAAGCCGGATACCCGTTTTAACTATTCGGGTATCATGTTTATGTTTGTCAATGACAACACCTTTAACGAACTGCCGTCCAATGTCTAACCCAAGATACATTATTAGTTTGTTGAAGCCACCGTTTCCTTTGGAATTTCACCATAGGACTTAATCACGAGAATTGCATTACCGTCAACATCGGTACTGTTCGGGAAGAAAGGAGGGGGGCCAAAATCGCTGAAATTATAATCGTAGTGATAATTTTTATCATATCCAACTCCTGGGGATACATTGTATGGTCCGGGATTATTTCGTTTCATATAACCTCTTTTATTTTGAGATACAGAACCCCACAGTTTTACTTCTCCCCGTATATCGCTTTGAGAAGTAAACATCGTTGGAGGGTTTCTATAGGGACCGCGACCATCACCTTTTGACGATTCAGGAAAGGCAGTGTTTGGATTATGGAGATCTGAGCTGGATAATGAATTTTGCCAGTAATGAGATACAAATGAATCGTTCATGGCTAATAGTGCCGCATTGATAATGATATGAGATCCGCCTGCTTGTTGGTTCTTTGCACCGTTGGCTGAGGTGTTTGCAATAATGATATTAGCACCGGAAATGAGTCCTAAACGATTAGGGGTTCCATAAACTACTTCTCCTGTAAGAATATTGGAATCTTCATAAATGACATTATCTGTTAACCAGATATTGTCCCATACTCTATCGATGATTTGTAAATTATCGTGACGACGGTACTCAGTGAAGACATCTGTAATGATTGTAAATTTTCCATCTACCTCTCCTTTAACCCGCACTTGTCCACCTTTCACGTAAATAACTGCCAAGTCGGTGTAAAATGTAGTCGGAGGCATAATGTCAGGTATGCCACCAACAGGCTCGAAATCGAAGTGATGAAATCCACTTGATTCACACTTGTGAAAATTATCGTTGGGATGATTATGGTAATTAGTGAAATTGGAAAAAGGACTTGAATTATCAATTCCTCCTATATAAGCCAGAACCACTTCTTCATCTTGAACAAAGGGACTTTCAAAAAATTGGTTTTCTAAATCATTTTCCAAAATAAATTTTCCATCTACTATATCTGTCTCTGTAAGAACTCCCAATAATGCTTTATTTGAATCAGGATCTGCAGAAACAACAAAAACTGTGTCACCGATTCCATAATCATTCAAATCACTGAAAACATCCGTCCCTTCAATATCTTCAGAATCTACAAAAATTTCACTAGCAGCATAAAAATTGAAAGTTGAATCATAGCTTGCATCAAAAGCGATACTTCCAACATCCAACTGATCCACCCCTGTATCAATATCCCATCTGAATGTAAGGGGAGGAGGCCCGGATTCACCAACGGGGGGAATTAGGTATGTCCATTGAGAAACGGTAAATCCGCCGGTAACGAACTCAATCTCGGTCATTATGAGAGTGTCTTTACCTGTACTTCTCCACAGCAAATCATCAGCAGTAAAGACATAGTTGGCATTTTGTTTTGCTCTTTCAGCTGCGCCGTCGGGAGGATAATCTCTGACTTCAGCAGAGTCGTTAACAGACCCCCAGTTTTGGTCATTACAGCTGTTAAGGTTAATGCCGTTTGATGCTGATACATCTGCCTCACTTAAATCAGGGCATCCCCACTGACTCATGGTTAGTTGACCATTTGTATGAACAATACCTTCCAAAATATCATTTTGGCCAAAGGTTACAGTCCCATCAGTGTAAGGTCCTCCACCCGGTTCTTCAGAATCAGTAAAATACATAAATCTGGAAAAATCTTCTGCCACAAAATTGGCTTCTGCCATTCTTTCTATTGTAACCTTTTTTCCTAATGTGTTATAAAACTCACTTACCCCAGTTCCATGAGCATGGAAAATGGTTCTACCATCAAAGGGATCAACATAAGTGGAACAAACAACATTTTTGTATTCTCCCATACCATTTACACTGACTCCTTCCTGAGCAAGAAGTCTGGATTCATCCACCAAACTTGGCAAAATTGGCAGAGCTTCGACATTAATACCTGTTTCAGCTAATAATAGTGCTTTATCTTCCTCAAAACGGTATTTATGAGATACAGAAGCAGACATAGCATACTTTAGGTAACCCACTGTTATAAACATACTGATCATGGTAAAAATGATTGCAGTTGGTGTTGCGGTACCTGTTGAAAATTTTCTCATCATCCTGCGAAGTTGTTATTTTGAGATTGAGTTAAATAATTATTCGGCATAAATACAGACTTGTGGAAATGAATCACTTCTTTAAGGGTTCCACCGGGTGAATTTTTTGTTTCAACCCCAATATCCAAATAAATATCCCATGATGATGATGCAAACCGTGCCAGATTGGGCCTGATAGCATTCGCCTGTTTAATTTGAAATTTATTTAATGTAATTAATCTTTGGTTCTGATCCCTGAATCTTCCCTTTGTTGGAAATTTTAGATTACCGTTAAGGGGATTTTTATTATCAAATAAAATACCCTCTCCTTTATTTGCAGTGACAGTTAAATTGGTTGGTGTTCCATTTAAATCAAATTTTGTCAGCCGGAGTCTGGAAAACCCATTCACTTCATCTTTCCGGATAAACCTTGCAAGACTGATTTCTTTTGTTATATCTCTCATAACGCTATTTCCATAATGGTGGACATCTCGGAGGACTGAATCATCCTGATAGTGGTACATGACAGTTCTAAGACTTATCCCTAAACCTATGGTGATAATACCCAGAACAACAATTGTTGTCACCATTTCAATAATAGTAACACCAGATGACCAACGGATTGACTTTTTCATATTCATTTTGGGAACTCCATCATAACCATTTCTATGTCTTCACGATTAACCGCTTTTCGTGACGGCGTAGAGAAATCTTCCCATTTAATCCATGCTTTCAGAAGGTACCTGTCAATGTTGCTGGATGAATCAGTTTGTACGAGGGCAAGAGGATTGTAATAGATTGTTGCCGTCAGTTTTGTAGTTTCAAATTGATTGCCAAAAAGATAAACCGTTTTACCCTGAAGGTCACCCGCCCTTTCTGTTACAGACAAATTACCATCTGCGATTCTTCCTTTCATGGTTTCCACAAAACTCAATAGTTCCTGGGCTGCCCGTTCCTTCACGGCAATTGCCCGCAATTCACCCCGCGCATGGGTGGCACCCACAACCATCGCATAAGCTGCAATGCTCACAATCAATACGCCCACGAGGACTTCGATAAATGAGAAACCCTGTTGATAACGTTTTTTCATAGGTTTAAAGAATATTACTCCCGAATAATTTTGGGTTGTCTGCAATTTGAGCTGCAGCCGACCGTTCTATCTTCCCTTGGGAAACAAGTCTCTGCAGATCTTGATCTAAGGTTTGCATTCCTTCCACACCACCCGCCTGCATCACAGAAGTGATCTGATAAATTCTATCTTCACGGATCAAATTTCTGATGGCAGTGGTGGCCATCATTATTTCTAGTGCCGGGACCCGTCCTTTTTTGTCCTTGGTTTGCAACAATTTTTGAGCAATCACTGCTTCTAAACTTTCTGACATCATTGAACGAATCTGACCTTTTTGACTTGCAGGGAAAATATCGATAATTCTGTCAACTGCCTTTACAGCGCTGCTCGTATGTAATGTAGAAAGGACAAGGTGTCCCGTTTCTGCTGCTGTTAATGCAAGTGAAATTGTTTCAAGATCACGCATTTCACCAACTAAAATGATATCCGGATCTTCCCGAAGAGCAGCCCTAAGAGCATTGGCGAAACTTTGGGTGGACGCACCCAGTTCTCTTTGATTTATCATACACTGGTTTGTATAGTGAAAATATTCAACTGGATCTTCTATTGTGATGATATGTCCCGACCGGTTCTGATTCATATGGTCAACCATGGCTGCCAAGGTTGTGCTTTTACCTGATCCGGTTGGACCTGTAAGAAGGACCAATCCACGATCTAGCATAGAAAGATTTTCTAATATGGGAGGTAAACCCAATTCATCAAAACCTTTCGGTATTTCAGGAATTGCGCGGAAAACGGCTGCAATCCCTCGAATTTGATGAAAAAAGTTTACTCGAAACCTTCCTTTTCCATCCAGTTGTGAACTGAAATCGATTTCTTTAATATCTCTAAAATTTTGAATCTGATCATCATTCATTACTTGGGGAAGAATAGATTCCATGTCACCATCAGAAGTCATATCCATATTCAACGGTTTCATGACTCCGTTAATACGAACCATGGGAATTGATCCAACGCTCAGATGGAGGTCAGATGCACCCGATTCTAAAGCATAAGCCAGTAGTTTAGTTATCTCCATTTCTAATCTTTTTCTGTTGTACCGTAACCCCTATATCTGCCTGCTTCCCTGTCAAATTCCACAACTTTTCCTTCACCACCATCCATATCACCAGTGCTTGTAGCAATGATTTTTCCACCTTGATTATCCAGTTGCAGTTCGAATGCCCATTTGCGCTTTGTGGATCTGTCAACCTCAAGTTGACCCGCTTGTTCCAATTCTTCAACATCTGTAGGCCAGACCCCATATGTCTGGTAATACATTTTTCCTGCGTTGTCAATATTCCCGATTACAGATTTGGCTTCTGACGCTCTCGCGCTCTCTACGTATTTTACATACGTTGGTACAGCAATCGCTGCCAAGATAGCGACGATGACGACGACAACCATGATTTCAATCATGGTAAAACCGTTTGACAATTTTTTGTCTGTTTGATTCATAAACAAATTCTCCTAATTGAGTCTATTAATGGTTAAAAATTATCGAGCTTCCATTCGATAATAATTCAAATATTTTCAGAAAACTGAATGTATACTGTAAAATTGCGTCAGGATACACTTATCCCGCAATCGTACAACGACCGACTGACGGTACCAACTTACAAAAAAAAGAAGTGTCTTCAATGAATAAATCAATTGACAGTGTCACCCGGTTGAATACTCCAGTTTAGGTAAAATTCTTACATTTTTTAGTAAAGTGTACCGGTGTTCTCCATTCCGTTTTGCTCCCATTTTAAGATAGAATTCCTCTGCATTCGGGTCTGAAATAATTTCAAAAGATTCATATCCCATATTTCTGATTCTATCCACGGCATGTTTAAAAAGAATTGTCCCAATCTTTTTTTTTATAAAATCTGGGTGTACCCACAAATGTTCAAGCTCACATTGGTTTTTCGAAAGTGTTATTCCATAAAATCCGATAGCATTATTCGATGATTCGGCTAAGAAAACGTCATTTTCATTGATAAAATTTTTATCAATAGTGAGATCCTTTTTCATTGCTTCCATCCAGTATTCAGGGTATGACCAGTTTTGTTTGGATTCAAAAGCGATTTTGGTAAGAATTTCAGCATCACTTTCCACTGCTCTTCTGATATGCATTTTCATTTTTCAGTTTTCGTAATCAATATCTGCTGCACTTGTTGAAAATTTTCTGACTATATCGCAGGCAGATTTCAGCATATTTTGTTTCATTGTATGAATTTTTATCGTTAAATCCTTTCGATACTTTTGTTTTTCGTTTGAAGAAGGTAGCACTTTCTGATTAAATAGATTTACGGTAATTTGAATATAATCGTTTCCTTGAAAGATTTTATATTGAACCATTAGATTAATGAATTTTATCCCCACAACTGATCTTGGCGGTTCCGGCGAATCTATTTATTTTCTCCACGCAAACGGTTTTCCGCCAAAAATTTATTCACCGCTTTTGGAAAAATTAACGAGCGATTTCCACGTGAAGACACCTTTGCTGCGCCCATTGTGGGCTGATCCTCCGAAGGGAAAAATAAAGACCTGGGAGCCGTTTGTTGATGATTTCATATCCATTATTGAAAATGAAAGGGGAAATGCATATGCTGCCGGACATTCATTCGGTGGAACGGTTATTCTCCTTGCCGCTATACGCAGACCTGATTTGTTTAGTAAAATTATTTTGCTCGATCCGGTATTATTATCCAGGAAGTTGATTCTACCCTGGAAATTTCTCTCTTTCCTCGGACTCGCCAAATATGTCCACCCACTGGCAAAAATAACACGCAATAAAAGACGGACTTTTGACAACACTAACACCATGTTTGGGCACTATAGAAAAAAGGAAATATTCAAACTGTTGGACGACAATTCTCTACAGGCTTTTGTTGAGGGTTCCGTTAAGGAGGCGGAAAATGGTACGGTAGAACTTATTTATTCCCCTGAATGGGAAGCCAGAATTTATCTTTCCGTGATGCACAATGATTTTGAGATTTGGCGAGGATTGAAAGATTTTCAGGTTTCATGTTTGGCGTTGGTAGCAGAAGAAACAGATTCATTCGTAAAAAGTAGTCAGATAAGATTTCAGGAGTTATTACCAAAAGCCCGGTTTCATGTTCTTCCCGGGACAACTCACCTTTTTCCATTGGAACAGCCGAATAAGGTGGCACAAGCCATGAAAGTTTTTCTATTAAATGGCTAATAATTTGAATAATGAAAGGGCATCCCTTGTGGGAATGACCAAAGAGGAGTTGAGGCAATTGTGCCAAAATTTCAGTGAACCGGAGTACCGGGGCGATCAGATTTTCCACTGGATTTATGTGCAAAGGGTGAGAGAAATAAAGGAGATGGATAATCTGCCAAATAAATTCAGAAACAATCTGGAAGAACAATTCAGAATACCCGCTTTGGAAACAACTGAAGTAAAATCACTTCAAAATGGTGATACATCCAAATTCCTGTTTCAGCTTTTTACAAGAGAGAAGATTGAATCTGTTCTGATGAAGGAAGGTCAGCGGACCACTGTTTGCTTATCTACGCAGGTGGGATGCGCTCTTGGGTGTACATTCTGCGCCACAGCCAAAATGGGATTCCAGAAGAATCTATCTGTCGGAGAAATTGTTGACCAATATTTGACCCTTCAGAATTTCAGTGAGAGACGGATTTCCAACGCTGTTTTCATGGGTATGGGAGAACCATTCATGAATTACAAGAGTGTCATGTCTGCCTCGAAATTGTTGAATCATCGGGATGGGATTCAATTAAGCGCGAGAAAAATCACCATATCCACTGTTGGAATCATTCCTAAAATTATCCAATTTGCCAATGAAGGATTTAAGTTCAAGCTGGCAATCAGTTTGAATGGAACAACACAAAAAAACAGGACTGCAATTATGCCTATTGCCCAAAAATACAGTCTAAATGAATTGATTGATGCAGCTAAATATTATTACAAAAAATCCAATTCATTTGTCACATTCGAATATGTTTTGATGGAAAATGAAACCGATTCAAAAGAAGACGCAGAAAGATTAATTGACTTGCTTCAAGGATTACCATGCAAGGTGAATTTTATTCCCTACAATTCGTTTGATGATTCTTACAGCCGTCCCGATGAGAATCGAATGAACCTGTTTTTGAATGCATTGAGAAAGGCGCCTTTCATTGTGACAGTGAGGTGGAGCAAGGGAACGAATATTAATGCCGGTTGCGGGCAGCTGGCTGTAATGGAGGATTAGATAATTTTATTCGTCTGGAATGTTAATTTTGATGTCCAGCTTATCTTCAATGAGGGATATCATTTCAACTTCACTGGATAAAATCATTCCGTCGGCGTGGATCAATTCTGCCAGTTTTTGAGCGAGATTCCCCTGTAACTGTTCTTGACTGTAATGTTTTTTAAGCTGGTCACAGACAGTGATTAAATGGTTTTTTCGTTCGAAATCATTCTGTGAAATAATCAATTGACAGGCGCTTTGATAAATTCCCCGAGCTCTATCAGGTGTATGATCGGGAAATAATTTTGCAAGTGATTCTGCCCAGACTTCCTTTTCTTTCCAGTTAATTTGATTGTCAGCCAATTGCAGACACGAGAAGAGGTGAGTGATTAATTGAAGAGGTGTATATTCTTTGACAGATGTGTGGTGTTCCGGCATAATTTTAGTGGATCAAAGTTATATTTTGGCGGTGTAAACAGAAATAAAAATAATAATTTTCCTTATTAAGGAAATAAAATGATTGATTGAACATGGCAATAAGGATTTGTAAATTTTAAAAAATATTTTAAAAGACTTAGATGAAATGAAAAATAAAACATTTGCCATATTAACAGATATACATGGGAATCTTGCTTCCCTAAAAGTAGCGCTTGAATGTATTGAGAAAAGGAATGTTGATCAGATTATTAATCTTGGGGATTCGTTATCCTTGGGACCAGCCCCCAAAGAAATATTAAAAATTCTGATGGAATTGAAAAATTGTATTTTTGTACGGGGGAATCATGATCGCTATCTTTTGGAGCATCTGTGGGAACATGAATCGCCTTCATTGGAGGGGATGAGCCCTGATGACCCCGTCTGCCAGGGAATTGTTCAGCATGAAAGATGGACATTCGATCAAATCGGTCAGGAAGGTATAGACTTCATCAAAAAAATGGCTATATCTCATCGTGAGAAAGTGAATACAACTTTGGTTGAATTTTCCCATGCGTGGTATGAGCGCGATGATCAAGTGCCGACTTTGGAAGAAGCAATCACCTGGCGGAATCATGTGAAAATGAGATATCCGGAAATCAAACTTTTTCTTTTTATCCATGGACATACGCACTTGCCGAAAGTTGAAGAAAACGGCAATATCAAAGTACTCTGTCAGGGAAGCACCGGTCTTCCATTTGATAAATTGAAAAAAGGCGCAATTGGATATTTAACGGTAGGTGATGAATATAACTGGGAAGTGGAACGATTTGATTATGACTGCCAGGCAACCATTGATCTTCTTGAAGAAAGAAAACCTCCATTCTATCGAAATCTTCAGAATACTGTGAAGTACGCGGAAATTCGAAACGAAATTATTTAGTCTTCATTCACTTTTTCCCACACAGTAATTTCCACCATGAAATATTTTGATTATTGCGCAACTACGCCTTTAGACCCGGAAGTCTGCAGATTTATAGATGAAATAAATAATAAATCGTTCGGCAATCCTTCCAGTATTCACCGGTTCGGGCAGAATGCCAAAAGTATCATTGAAATTTCCAGAAGGCAATTGGCAAATGCGATTGGATGTAAACCACAGGAAATCATTTTTACCGGTAGCGGAACGGAAGCGAATAATATTGTGCTCTGGAATCTGGTTCAATCTGAAAAAAAGCACGTTGTTATATCTGAAATTGAACACCCTTCAATTTCTGATACTCTTAAAAAATTATCCGAATTTGGAGTAACATGTACTGCTGTGGGCGTTGAAACAGAGGGGAGAATAAATCCGGATGAAATTACCGAAGCGATTCAAGATGATACAGGACTTGTGTCTGTTATGGCAGCGAATAATGAAATCGGAACTATCCAACCATTAGAAAAGATCGGGCAGATTTGTGAAGAAAAACAAATTCCTTTTCACTCAGATGCGGTACAGGCATTGGGAAAAATATCCGTTGATATTCGTGAAATGAAAGTGACAACACTAAGTTTTTCGGCTCACAAATTATACGGTCCCAAAGGTGTTGGAGCTCTTTTCGTTTTAGATCAACACGCCATGTTTCCGCTTGTTGTGGGTGGTGGTCAGGAACAGGGGCTGAGGGCAGGTACCGAAAATATAAGCGGCATCGGCGGTTTCGGACTTGCTGTTGAAATCGCAGAAAAAAAGATAGAAAAAGAGGCGGTGAGACTCAATGGGTTGAAAAATGATTTTTTATCTGATTTAAAATCAAAATCCATTGATTATACAATAAATGGTCATCAGGAATTTTGTCTGCCGGGCGTTATCAGCATAACATTCCCCGGTATATCATCCGATGATCTATTAATGAATCTTGACTGTGAAGGATTTGCCGTATCCGGCGGTTCCGCCTGTGCTTCGGGAACTCCAAAGCCGTCAAAAGTGTTATCTGAAATTGGTCTATCTGATGAGCAAAATAAGCAAACGCTGCGAATATCATTCGGACGATTTACATCTGAAAAAGATGTAAAAGAATTAGGCGAAATCATTACTGAAAAAGTAGATTTTCTTCTAGAAAAGAGACACAAAGAAAAATCGATAGCATGAATAAGAAAAAAGTACTTGTCGCCATGTCCGGCGGAGTTGACAGCTCTGTTGCAATGTTAAAAATTGTTGAAGCCGGGTACGAAGCCATTGGCGTTACCATGAAATTATGGGAATACAGAAGTTTTGATAACACCCCCGTTAATGATACTTACTGCTGTTCATTGGATGCTATCAATAACGCCAAACTTGTCTGCAGTAAACTTGGGGTTCCCCATTATACTCTCGATTTCCAAAAGCATTTCAAAACAAAAGTCATTGATTATTTCGTTGATGAATACAAGTCTGGTCGAACGCCCAATCCATGCATCAGGTGTAATTCGGATGTGAGGTGGACTTCATTATTGGAAAAAGCGGATATGCTTGACGCCTATTGGATTGCCACCGGTCATTATGCGAAAATTGATCACAGAAATGGCGGAACAACCATCAGAAAAGCAACTGATCCAAACAAGGATCAATCTTATGTGCTGTGGGCTGTCAGTCCTGAAGAATTGAAACGCACCTTGTTTCCTTTGGGTGACATGAATAAGCAGGAAGTGAGGAAGATTGCATCAGATGCAGGCTTGGTAACAGCAGATATTTCTGATAGTCAGGAGTTATGCTTTGTTCCCGATAACGATTACAGAAAATTACTTCACAGTTCAAACGGAAACGGTTCGGGAAAGGGTACCTTTAAAAATCAGGAAGGGAATGAGCTGGGTGAACATAAGGGAATCACCTATTATACTGTTGGACAGAGACGCGGGCTTGGGCTCTCTTATAAGGAACCTCTTTATGTGAGAAGTATTGAAGCCAAGGGTAACACTATAACCGTTGCGCCGAAGCGGAACATGTTTTTTTCATCCTGTATTTTGACAAATATAAATTGGCTGAGTGACCCAGAGGCAAAGGGGAATAAAGAAATCTCTGTTTTAATCCGGTACCATCACAGTGGAGTTAATTGTAAGATTACAGAATTAGTTGATGGTAAATTGAAAGTAGAATTTGACACACCTCAGTTTGCGGTTGCTCCCGGACAGTCCGCTGTTTTTTATGATGGAGATAAACTTCTCGGTGGCGGCATAATAGAAACCGGTGAACATGTTGAAAAGTGAATGAAGGTCATTTGTGTAACCAGTCAGATGTTATGGGACAAAAAGAGCTAAAATAATAAGGGGGTAT
>CAYXUG010000028.1:0-27163 GCA_964468655.1 uncultured bacterium
TTTAAACATCCTTCCCTTTGTTTAATCTACTCAAAATACCCCCTTAGCTTTTTAGCTCTTTTTGTCCCATAACATCTGACTGGTTACAGGGAGGGTGATATGACTATTTGGTTTAAAATGAATTAGTGAACATTACAATTATCATTGTGGAGTCATTGTCAATGATTTAATCCTTAAGTCGGGAGTCTTTGTCTCCTTCAATCATTTTCATCATCAGTGGTTTGGCTCCCGCCGGTAATGTCCGTTAATGTTGATGTGCCGAGAAGAAATTCAGGTGAACCATCATCAATAACATCGGTTTCGTCAGTTTCAGATTCTACAGCTTCTTCAACAGCGAGATCAACCGTATCAACTTCAGGTAAAACGTCTTCCGCCATATCGGTTGTATATTCAGTTCCATTCCAGACGAAAACTTTTCTGGGTCCGAGTTTTTCCCTGGCATCCTTAAACGCTTCCGAAAAGGTGAATCCTACTTCACCCTGTCTGTTGTATTCTGGGATTGTTACTTCACTGTAATCGAAATCAGAAACTGTTTCAGTCAAATCATTGGAAATTTCCGGTTCCGGGGTTGCTGTAAGTGTGGTGAGTTCCTTTTCAACTGCTGAGCTGGGTATGACAGTTTCAAATTCAGCAGTTTTTTTATCGCCTGATTTGCTGTGGATTCCAATTGTCAATGCAATGGCTATGGCAGCGGTGATGGATGCGAGGACGATTTTTTCGTAACTTTTTTTCATGACTGTTTCCTTTCGTTTTGGTTAATAAAAAAGGGAATGCCGTTTTTGGCATTCCCTCCTTTAAAGGGTATTGGAGCTTGTCTCCAATTTTCACGGTTTACGTTTGAAAGGTTGTTTGAGTTCCATTTTTGAACCACGGAGACAAAGAGACTCGAAGAAATAATTGAGGAATTTAACTTAAATTTTCTCCCCTTTGACGCCTGCCTGCCGTCAGGCAGGGGGGAGATTTTCCGCAGGATCCCTTGGAAGAGGGGGTGGATTTCAACTAATAATTCAAAATTCAAAGTGTCCATAGGACTCTTCGAGCAAAATTTTAAAATAAAAATAAGTGGTTATCTTTGTTGATCTGCGGCTTAGAAATAAACTCTATGTGTTAAAATATCCGAAATCAAAAATCCGTAATCCCAAATCGAACAACTTTCTATTGATTACTCTCCTGCTTTCCCACAAATTTCAGGAAGTAAATCAATCGATATTCATGGTATCTGACAAAACAAAAACCAAAATCCTCAAATTCGGCGGGACTTCCCTCAGTACTCCTGAACGATTACAACAAGCAGTTAATATTATATGTAATCCGAATGATGGAATGATTGTGACAGCAGTGGTTGTATCTGCATTTGGTGGTACGACAGATCATTTGATCCAAATGGGTGAAAGAGCAGAATCAGCCGACAAAAAATACCAATCACTTTTGGCAGAGTTCAGAGAAAAGCACATTGACGCAGTCAAATCAGTGGTTGATAAAAAAAGGTGTGAAATTGTTCTAAATCAAATAGAGTCATGGTGCAGAGAACTTGAAGATATTTTGGACGGAGTTTTCAAAATAAATCAGCTCACGCCCAAAACATTGGATAAAATTTTATGTTTCGGAGAATTGTGTTCAGCGTTCATTTTGAGCCATTGTTTTCCCGAAAATGAGAGTGTGGAATTTTTAGATGCGAGGGAAGTCATTGTAACGGACGATTCATATGGCTCAGCGAAAGTTTTGATGAATGAAACCCAGAGTAATGTGAAAAATTATTTTGGGAATCAGGATTCATTACAAATAATCACCGGATTTATCGGCGCCGATGAAAAAGGAAAAACCACAACACTGGGAAGAGGTGGTTCCGATTTTACGGCTTCCATTCTGGGGGTCATTCTTAAAGTATCCAAAATTGAAATCTGGACAGATGTTGATGGTGTTATGACAGCCGATCCCGAAAAAGTTAAAACTGCACGCACGTTAAATTTAATGAGCTACGAAGAAGCCATGGAAATGTCCCATTTTGGTGCAAAGGTGATTTATCCTCCCACCATTCAGCCGGCAGTGGAAAACGAGATTCCTATTCACATTCGGAATACCTTCAAACCTGATGAGAGTGGAACTGAAATCAGTATCAAAACATCTCCCTCCCGAATAATCACGGGAATTTCATCCATACCCCATGTGGTTCTCATTCGAGTGGAAGGCAGTGGAATGGTCGGTGTTCCCGGAGTTGCTGGTCGATTATTCGGCACTCTGGCGCATCATGGCGTGAATGTTATTCTCATTACACAGGCATCATCAGAACATTCCATCTGTTTTGCTGTCCGGCGCGGAGAAGGGGAAAAATCCGTTTCTGCAATCAACAATGAATTTGCGCTTGAAATGAAGACGCATTTGGTTGATGAAGTGGTTGTTGAAAGGGAGTACACTGTCCTTGCCGTTGTGGGTGAAAATATGAGACACACGCACGGCATCGCCGGAAAGATTTTCAGTGCATTGGGGAATTCCGGCGTAAATGTAGCTGCCATTGCACAGGGGTCATCGGAGTTGAATATCTCAATCGTAGTTAAAAGTGATGATGAAGTGGCTGCGCTGAATTCAATCCACAATGCCTTTTTTGATACTCATTTTATAGAGATTAATCTATTTATGATAGGCACTGGAAATGTGGGGTCTACGCTTTTGGACCAAATTGAGAGTCAAAAGGCAGTATTACAGGGGAAATATGGAATTCAAATTAATGTTGCTGGATTGGCGAACAGTAAAAAAATGATTTTCAAAAAAGATGGAATAGAGATAAATAGTTTTAAAACATACCTCGATGAATCCGATAAACCTTTCGATTTACGGTTATTTAAAGATCAAACGATTGATATGCAGCTTCAGAACAAAGTGTTCGTTGACTGTACCGCTGACAGTGAACTACCAGCAGTTTATGAACAAATGCTGGGTGCAGGTGTATCTGTCGTAACGCCTAATAAAATAGCCAATTCAAGTGATTTTAATATTTACCAATCTCTGCAAAAAATTGCTGCCGTAAATTCAGTTATCTACGGATATGAGGCGACTGTGGGTGCAGGACTTCCCATACTAAAAACGGTTAGAGATTTACTGGATAGTGGTGATGAGATTCATAAAGTTGAAGCTGTGTTGTCTGGGACGTTGAGCTATATTTTCAATTCACTTTCTGAGGACTTTTCATTCAGCGAAATTATAAAAGACGCGAGAGACAAAGGATACACAGAACCGGACCCACGAGTTGATTTGGAAGGTGAAGATGTTGTCAGAAAACTGGTGATTCTCGGAAGGGAATCTGGATTTGAATTAAGCCCGGAGGACGTTAAAGTGGAGTCCCTTATTTCAAATGAGTGCAGGGAAAGTGACTCCATCGAGACTTTTTTTGACAATATGGAAAAAATGGATTCCCATTATGAGAATTTGCACAAAAAAGCTGATGAAGAAGGAAAAGTTCTGCGGTATATTGGAGTAATGGAAAATGGAAGGGCAAGTGCTAAAATCAAAACAGTCGAATCAAATCACCCATTTTACCACCTTGAGGGAACAGAAAATATTTTTGCATTTTACACAAGACGTTATTCAGAAAGTCCGCTTGTTATCCGAGGACCCGGCGCCGGTCCGGCAGTAACGGCACAAGCGGTTTTTAACGATATTTTGTCAACGGCAAAGTAACAATCCAAATGGCGAATAACATGAAAAACAAAATTCCGGTAACGATCCTCGGTGCCACAGGAAGTGTAGGGCAGAAATTTATTGAGTTACTCGCAAATCACACTTGGTTTGAAATTTCATCTTTGGGAGCGTCTGAAAAATCTCAGGGGAAACCGTATTCGGAAGCGGCACACTGGCAAATGAAAACGTCATTGCCGGAAAGAATTGGAAATATGATTGTTAATCCGTGCGAACCGCAATTTGCAGAAGAACTTGTCTTTTCCGCGTTGGATTCCTCAGTCGCGGGAGAAGTGGAAAGTGAAATGGCAGAAGCGGGACATGTGGCTATCTCCAATGCAAAAAACCACAGAATGGATTCGGATGTGCCGCTTATGGTACCGGAAATCAATCCTGATCATCTGGATTTGCTGGCATATCAAAAATACGACGGCGCTATTATTACAAATCCCAATTGCTCCACCATTGGATTGGTTATGGCACTGAAGCCGTTGTATGATTCATTCGGGCTTGAAGCAGTGAATGTGGTTACCATGCAGGCACTTTCCGGGGCTGGTTTTCCGGGAGCTGCAAGCCTTGACACCAACGATAATGTGATACCGTTTATTGGCGGAGAGGAAGATAAAGTGGAGACAGAACCACTGAAAATTTTTGGGAATGTTGAAAATGGTCAAATTACTGAGCCGGACTTTCCCATCAGCGCTCAGTGTAACAGAGTGGGTGTTACGGACGGTCATTTAGAATGTGTATCAGTAAAGCTTAAAACTGTCCCATCAAAATCTGAAATTATTGATTGTTGGACATCATTTAAAAGTGAACCACAAGATTTAGATTTACCTTTTGCACCCAAATCGCCGATTCATTATTTTGAAGAGGAAAATTTCCCACAGCCAAAATTGCACCGTGATTTAGAAAATGGAATGGCTGTTTCCGTTGGACGACTCAGGGAATGTCCTGTCCTGGATTATCGGTTTATTGTGCTGAGTCATAACACAGTCAGAGGCGCGGCAGGCGCGGCAATCTTAAATGCAGAACTTGCATTGGCAAAAGGATATTTGATTTACAGAAAAAAGGTGAAAATTTAACGTTCAATCATACGGAGGTAAGATTCTATGAATGCATCATCCAAATCGTCAAAGACTGAACACCCGACATTCAGCGATAATCAGATTGCAGAAATTCTGTCAAAAGCAGATCAAGATGTTTTAAAATACATCGATCATCTGGAATTTCATATGAACAGAATGTCTGATATAGGTGTTGCTCTGTCAAAAGAAAAGGATATGCCCACAGTTCTTGAAATGATTATTGAAGAAGCAATGGGAATCACCAATTCCGATGGAGGGACACTCTATATGGTGATTGACGAAGATACACGATTGAAATTTGAAATTATGCAGACGAAATCAAAAAATTTCAGAGTTGGTGGTACTTCAAACAATCCTGTACCGGAATTTATTTACCCCATCAAACTGTACAACCAGGAAACAGGCGAGCCAAATTATAACATGATCGCTGCTTACACTGCCTTGAAAGGAGAAACGGTCAATATTGAGGACGCTTACGAAGCTGAGGGATTTGATTTTTCAGGGACGAAAGCGTTCGACGAAAAGAATGATTACCGCTCCAAGTCATTTTTAACTGTACCGTTGAAAAATCATTTAGATGAAATCATAGGTGTCATTCAGTTAATCAACGCACAAGATTCCCAAACAGGGGAGCTGATTCCTTTTTCTGAAAAGAAACAAAGGTTGGTTGAATCTCTCTGCAGTCAGGCAGCGGTTGCCATTACAAATAATCAATTGATCCAGCAACTGGAGGAATTGTTTCAATCATTCGTTGAAACCTTAGCTGCGGCCATTGATGCAAAATCGAAATATACCGGCGGTCACTGCCAGAGAATCCCCGTAATTACTGAAATGATTGCGAAAGCAGTCAATAAAACAAAAAAAGGTCCTTATGCCGACACCTATTTTGATGAAGATTCCATGAAAGAGTTAATGGTCTCTGCGTGGCTTCATGATACCGGTAAAGTTGCAACTCCCGTGCATGTTGTTGATAAATCTACCAAACTGGAAAAAATTATGGATGGAATAGATGTGGTAGTACAGCGATTTGAACTCCTTAAAAGAGACGAAGAAATCAAATTTTTAAAGAGACAGTTGAAATTGGAAAAGGAAGGAAATCAAGATGAATTAAAAAAACTCCGGAAATCTCATTTGGGGAAAATAAAACAGTTTGAAGATGACAGGGAATTCATAGAGGTTGCAAATATAGGCGGAGAATTTTTGTCTCCTGAGAAGAAGGAACGAATCAGGGAAATTGCTGATTATAAATTAAAAACAAAGGGCGAAACAGGAAAATTCCTAACAGAAGATGAAGTCTATAATCTGTCTCTTTCCCGGGGGACGCTCACCCCTGAGGAAAGAACCATCATTAATAATCATACCATCGTAACAATTAATATGCTGGAACGGCTTCCGTGGCCCAAGAAACTGAAAAATGTTCCTCACTATGCGGGTGCACATCATGAAAAACTTGATGGTACAGGATATCCGAAAGGATTAAATATTAAAGAACTTCCGGTACAACCGAGGATTGTTGCAATCGCTGATATTTTTGAAGCGCTCACAGCAAAGGACAGACCTTACAAAAAGGGAAAGACATTATCAGAAACAATAAGAATCATGTCATTTATGAGGAATGACTACCATATTGACCCGGACTTGTTTGATATTTTTATGAAGGAAAAAGTTTATGATGAATATGCAAAAGATTATCTTCCTCCCGAACAGATTGACGAAGTTCCGGTCTAATGGTTCTATGAACATTAAGAAGAATAAAATAATCCCAATTTAACATGACAGTCGAAATCATCATTTTTCTCAGCATCCTTGCAGTTGCTCTTGTATTTTTTGTATTCGAGATTTTCACAATCGATGTTACTGCATTGGGGTTATTGGCACTATTGTTACTTCTCGGTTTTCTCGATATTGAAGAAGCCATTATCGGTTTTAGTAACAAAGCAGTGCTGACTGTTGCCGCTATGTTTGTATTAAGTCAGGCATTGGTAAAGACAGGGTTTCTAAGCTTTTTTGCAGATAAGTTAAGTAAACTTGGAGGAGCAAAAAAATGGCTTGCATTCGGACTGTTTTTATTGACTGCCAGTATAATATCCGGATTTATTAACAATACTGCTACCGTTGCCATTTTCATACCACTGGCAATTCAACTAGCCAAAAAATTCAGGATTTCACCTTCTAAAATCTTAATCCCTCTTTCTTATGCCGCAATTTATGGCGGAACTCTAACACTTATTGGTACATCCACAAATCTGCTCGTGAGCTCCATGGTTGAGAATAAGGGGTATGAACCGCTGGGTATGTTTGAGTTTATAGGTATAGGTTTTATATTCTTGGTTGCAGGTACTTTGTATAATTTATTTGTGGTACAAAAAATTCTTCCTTCGAGGATTGGAATTTCTTCGTTAATGAAAAGTTACCATATGTCCTCATATCTCACGGAATTTAAAATTGGCGAAGCATCGTCCATGATTGGATCTACATGTATCGACAGAGATATCAGTCATAAGTACGATATCACCATCCTGTCCGTTATTCGGGATCATGTGAGGTTCGATAAAAATGTGAGTTCATTGGAATTAAAAGAGGGAGATGTCCTTTTAGCACGGGGTACTCTGGATAATTTCATCAAATTCAGGGAAGAGGAAAAAGTACTCCTTCTCACTGATGTTAAGTTGAATTCAGCAGAATTAACAGGCGATGATAGTGTTATTGTTGAAGGGCTTGTTTCACCCGGTTCATCATTAATCGGTATGAATTTGAATGATGTGGATTTCAGGAAAAAGTTCGGCGGGTTTGTCCTTGCCATACGTAGAGAAGGAAAAATGCTTCGGGAGAAAATTGCCAGAATCGTACTGCACTTTGCTGATACACTGTTAATTTTTGTACCCAAATCAAAACTGGGAATGTTAAATAACAATCCCGACATTGCCATTCTTCAGGAATACGATATTACAATTCACAAAACTAAATTTTGGTGGGTAATTATAGCGCTCATACCACTTATCATGATTAGCGCATCATTTGGTATTGTTGATATACTTGAAGCATCTCTGTTTGGAGTTGTTCTCCTTTTATTATTAAGAGTAATAAATGCCCATGAACTCTACAACTCTATTAATTGGTCGGTTATCATTATGATTGCGGCATTCATTCCCATTGGAATTGTGGTGGAGCGGACTGGAACCTCTAATTTAATTGGTTCAATGATTGTAAACTTGGCTGATAAAGTGGAGCCAAACATGGTACCCTATGCAGCTTTGGTGCTGATTTATATAACTGCTGTTTTCATGACATCAATTATTTCCAACAATTCTGCTGCCATTGTTCTTGTGCCTATTGCATTTGCAGTTGCACACCAAATGGGTGTTAATTATAAACCATTTATATTTGCGGTTTGTTATGGTGCTTCAACCTGCTTCATGACGCCTATGGGTTATCAAACGAATCTCATGGTTTACAGTCCGGGGGGATACAGATTCAGTGATTTTGTAAGAGCCGGCGCACCGTTGAGTTTATTTTTTATCATTTTAGGTGTCATATTTATTCCTATTTTTTGGCCATTCAATTGAATATGTGGTTTTTGAAAAATGGTTAAAATTGCGCCGTCAATTCTTTCAGCAGATTTTTCGAATTTGTCGAATGCAATCGAAACGTGTGAATTGGGAGGGGCTCATCAAATTCATATTGATATCATGGATGGGCATTTTGTCCCGAATCTGACGTTCGGTCCGCCGATAGTTAAAGATATTCGAAAATTGACAGACCTTCCATTTGATGTCCATTTAATGATCGAAAATCCGGAAAACTACATTCCCCATTTCGCTGATGCAGGCGCCGATTTTATCACCGTTCACGTTGAAGCGTGCAGTGATCCGGCAGAAATTATCCGCCTGATTAAAGACAACAATGTGAAAGCAGGAATTACTCTTCGTCCCGGCACTCCTTTGGCTATGATCACAGAATATCTGACCGAAGTGGATTTAATTCTTGTAATGTCTGTTGATCCTGGATTTGGAGGACAGGGTTTTATCCCGGAAATACTGGATAGAGTGGTGGATGTGAGAAAAAGCATCGATGGAACCAAGCCAAATCACAAAGTCGAAATTTCGGTTGATGGCGGTGTAAAACTTTTTAATGCAAAAGAAATTGCCGAAAAAGGTGCAGATATTCTTGTTGCCGGGTCAGCCATTTTTAAATCCGATGATCCGATTTCAACAATCAAACAGTTTAAACAATTGAGTGGAGGTATAAATGAGTAATCAAAATATTTCTACTATCTATTTGGGGACAGACCATGCGGGGTTTGAATTGAAGGAATTTGTTAAAAATTTTCTGGAAGAGGAAGATTATAATATTGTTGATAAAGGTGCATTCTGGTATGATTCTGAAGATGATTATCCCGATTTCATTTTTCCTGCGGCAGAAGCGGTTGCGGCAGATAAATCCAGCAGAGGAATCATTATTGGCGGTTCAGGTCAGGGGGAAGCCATGGCAGCAAACAGAGTCCCCGGTGTGAGAGCCGTGGTATTTTATGGGGTTCATGACAACATTGTTAAACTATCCAGAGAACACAACAATTCAAATGTTTTATCCATAGGTGCAAGATTTGTGGAAGAAGAGGAAGTAAAAAAGCTTTTACATTTGTGGCTTAATACGGAATTTGAAGGAGGGAGACACGAACGTAGAATTAAAAAATTGGACAGTTTCGGATAAACAAACATGTTTTTAACCGTTGATCTTGGTTAATCCTTATAACTTTCCCCTCAATTAATCATATAGGTTTGAATTGACAGCGAATCTCATATTCTGGATCACTCGAAAAAAGTGGTTCATCTTTTCTTTTGGTCTGAGTATTTTCCTTTTTTATTTGCCGTCTCCCGATGGATTATCTCCTTACGGGCACCGTACCTTAATCATTGTTATCACTGCACTCATTTTAATAATCAGTGAATCTATTCCACTACCGGCTGTTGCAATCCTGATTTTAATCATGGAAGTCATTCTTGGTGTGGACACACCTAACGGAGTGGCATCATCTTTCATGAGTGATGCGGTGTTTTTCATCATGGGATCGCTGATGCTTGCAGTATCCATTGTACATCAGGGTTTGGATAAAAGACTGGCGATTTGGATAATAAACATTACAGGAAATAAGACCTGGAGAATTGTACTTGGATTTGTAGCATTTTCAGCAATTCTGTCATCATTTATTGGAGAACATACGGTAGCAGCCATGATGCTTCCTGTTGCTCTGTCTCTGATTCGTAATGCAGGACTGGACACAACAAAGGCGACCCGTTTATCCACTCTGCTGCTGTTTTCAATTGCTTACGGCTGTGCCATGGGATCCATCGGTACTCCTTCAGGTGGCGGACGAAATGTCATTATGATAGGATACATGTCGGAATTTGGGCTTGGGAATATATCTTATCTGGAATGGATGAAATTTGCTTATCCTATGTTGTTAGTCGAAATACCATTAGCAATGATAATTCTTTGGTTCACATTTACTCCAGACCAGAAAATAATGGATTCTGCTGTACGAAAACTTAAGGTAGAAGTTGCAAAAACAGGCGACTTAGATGGAAAACAAATCATGGCTATTGTTGTATTTAGTCTTGTCTTTTTGGGATGGGTTTTTCTGAGTCCTGTCATCGGTCTCGGAATTGTCGCACTGACCGGTGTATTCCTTTATCTTTCTTTTGGTTTAATTGAGTGGAAAGAAATTAACCGCAATACCAACTGGGGTGTAATACTCCTGTTTGGTGCTGCCATTTCATTGGGTATTCAAATGAAGGAAACCGGAGCTGCTTTTTGGGTCGCTGAGCAGGCGCTCGATTCATTGCAGGTTGTATTTCAAAATGCCGGAGTAGTGCGGTGGTTTGTTTCGGTTTTTCTCACGGGGATTTTAACAAACCTATTGAGTAATGCAGCCACTGTTGCCGTGCTGGGCCCCATTGTTCTTGACATGGGTGGGAATCCGGTAATTATGGGAATTGCTACCTCCATTGCCTCCGCATTCGCTTATTTAACAATAGTAGCTTCACCAACCTGCATGATAATACATTCCACCGGCATAATCACTTCCCGCGACTATCTCAAGGCAGGATGGAAAATGTTTATTATGTCCATGATTGTGCTGCTTTTTTTCTCAACCTTTATCTGGCCTTTGTTGATTTGAAAGTATTGACTTGAAAAGAAAAATGGATGTTAATTCAGGCATGAAGTTTTTATTAGCCATTGGCAGTAAAGAGTATTCCGGCCCAACTCTTAACATCGGGATTCGGATTGCAAAAGCATTTAATGCACAACTGTGTATTGTGTATGTAGGCGATAAACCGAAGGAGTTGTATGAAGGAAGGGTTAACCTTGCCTTGGATTCAATGGCGAAGTGGCAGTTATATCACCCGGGAATTGATGTGCTTGAATGGGCATTTCATTATTTAGTGAAGTCCGGGTACCTCGAATCATCTGAAAAAAATGGATTTAATCCTGAGAATATTGTTCAGGAAGGAGACCGTTTCAGGATGGTTCTTCATGGGAGTTACGGGGAGAAAGTTGATCTGGTGTTAAGGGAAGGTGAAATCATCAATGAATTAAAAAATGAATGTGATACCGATGAATATAACTTAACTATCATTGGAGGTAGTAAAAAAAGGAGGATGGCCCATGATCTTCTTCAGTATTTGCCATCCTCAATTCTTGTGGTTAAAAATATGGATCCGAAGAAAAAATATAAATTATTATTGTGTGTTGATGATTCGGGGAATACACGATCTGCTGTACGCTTCGGTGCCGCAATTGCAAAGAACCAGGGTATGTTTGTTGATATTCTTACTGTTTCAAAAACCAAAAAATTCGGACAAGGATACAAAAGAGCAGCAAATTCAGCCGGAAGATATTTAAAAACTCAGAAAATTGAATTTGATCAGCATTTTGTGACTGGAGATCCAGTCAATTCCTTCATCGATTATGCAGGTGATGATCATATTCTCGTCATGGGAGCTTCCATGCAGGCACCGCTGAAAACATTTTTTATGGGGAGTAAACCGATCAAAACTTTAAGAAAAATAAATCTACCTGTATTGGTAGTTAGATAAAGTTATGGGAAACTGGAAAAACCGGTATGGTCAATGGGTAGTGGTCACGGGAGCTTCTTCCGGACTGGGCGCCGATTTCGCACGGCAGCTTGCTCAAAAGGGGATGGATATCGTACTGGTTGCCAGAAGAAAAGATCGGCTGAATGAGGTGGCAGATGAAATAATGAATGACTACAATGTGCAGACAAAAGTCATCCCGGTAGATTTGACTTTGGAAAATGCAGTAGACGAGGTTGCTGATTCTGTGAGTGATCTGGAAGTAGGTATGCTTGTGAACAATGCAGGATTTGGTCTCGTTGGATATTTTGGTGCTCAAGATGAAAAACGCCAAGCGAATATGGTAAAACTCAATTGTTTAGCTCCGGTTGAACTGGCACACAAACTAATACCTCAGATGGTGGAGAGAGGTAAAGGAGGAATAATTTTTGTTGCATCCACAGCCGCCTTTCAGGCGACGCCTTTTTTCAGTGTGTACGGTGCCACAAAAGGATTCAATCTTCTGCTTGGTGAAGCACTGTGGTGCGAATACAGAAAAAAAGGAATTGATGTTTTGGCGTTGTGCCCGGGGTATACAGAAACTGAATTTCAGGAAGTTGCCAGTATTTCCGGGGGTTCCGGCATGAGTATTGCAAAGTCGCCAGCTGTGGTCAGAACTGCGCTTAAAAATCTGGGGCGAGTACCATCGGTTGTCCATGGAAAACAAAATTGGACAATGTCATTTATTCAACGGTTCGTACCGAGGAAAAGTGTCATTAAACTTTCCGGCGCTGTCATGAAGAATATGGGAAGGGAAAAGTAACCGTATTATGTTTATCTATGAATTAGAAGAACTGCATCCACTGTTGATTCATTTCCCCATTACCCTGCTTTCTGTTAGCGTATTGTGTGATTATCTTGGGACCTTTTTTAAAAATGAATCTTTGTTAAATGCCGGCTGGTGGTGTCTGGTATTTGGTATTCTCTCTTCTGTTTTTACCATCATTACAGGATTTTTTGCCGATACTGTTCACGGTCATATGAGTGATCCTTTCCCCCTCTTTGAAACGCATGGGTCCCTGCAAATTTTTTCTTCACTTATTTTTGCAGGTCTATTAATCTGGCGGTTAAAAAACAAATCAGAGCTCCCTGAAAAGCCCATGTTATATTTATTTCTCGGTATAGCCGGTATTGGAGTGATGACCATGTTCTACGGTGGATTTTTAGGCGCTGAACTTGCCGGAAGATGATTCCTGAGTATATTCTGTGCCATTATGCGGAAATCGGCACAAAAGGAAAAAATCGGATATTTTTCGAGAATAAGCTTCGATCCAACCTAAAAGAATCGTTAAAAATTACCTTCCCTGGATCCTATTCTTCTATTAGAAGACTACATGACAGGATCCTCATTACCCTTTCAGATAAAGGAAAAAATTCCCATCAAGAAATCACAGGTGTTATCAAAAATGTCCCGGGCATTGCCTATTGCCTTCCATCAATTCGCACAAAACCGCACATTGATAAAATAAACGAACTAGCACTTGCATGGCTGAAGGAATTATCATTTGAAACTTTCAGGATTACCGCCCGGAAATCTGATCGTCAATTTCCCATGTCATCTCAAAAAATCAATGAAACAGTAGGTGCATTCATTGTGGATAATTTGTCCAAAAAAGTGAAACTGAAAAATCCTGATGTTAACTGTATAATAGATTTGGTGAGAGGGTCTGCATATTTGTCCGTTGAAAGAATCGAGGGTTTAAGAGGGCTGCCGGTGGGCAGCAGTGGAAAAGGACTCTCCATGATTTCAGGCGGAATTGATTCGCCCGTGGCTTCCTATTTTGCCATGAAGAGAGGTGTAAAATTAGATTATATTCATTTTCACTCAGTTCCTTACACCAGCCGTGAATCCATTGAAAAGGTCCGGGAAAATATTCAAATTCTGAACAAGTACCAGATTCGCTCAAGATTGTGGATTGTACCCTTCGCTTCAATCCAAAAAGAAATAATGGCCAATTCAAATGAGCGTTTGAGGGTGGTACTGTACAGGAGATTTATGTTCAGAATTGCTGAAACCATTGCAAAAAAGGTTCGGGCAAAAGCTATCATCACCGGCGAATCCATCGGACAGGTTGCATCCCAAACTTTGGAGAACATGGGCGTCATAGAAAATGGATTGGAAATGCCTGTCCTCCGACCTCTTGTGGGATTTGATAAACAAAACATTGTGGATACTGCAAAACAAATTGGAACCTACGAAATTTCCATCCGCCCCGACGAAGATTGCTGCTCGTTGTTTGTCCCGAAACACCCGGCGACGAAAGCAAAATTGGGCGATGTATTAGAGAATGAATCTCATTTAGATTTTGATGTGTTAGTCAAAGAAGCTATTGATAGGTGCGAACAAGAGTATGTTGAAGAAGAATATTATAACTTCTTGATATTACATCAGTAGTGTTTTAACTTTCGTTTAATTGAAAAAAAGGAGGTTATTTAATGAAGATATGGACGTATTCTATGGTTTTTCTATTCATTCTAACATTCCCGATTTCAGCTACCGAATATAAAGTACCTTTTGATTTTCGAACTATTCAAGATGCTGTGGATGGTATTGAAGATGAGGATGTCATTATTGTAAGTGATGGGATTTATTATGAAAACATTGTAATTGATAGATCCCTATCTTTTGTATTAAAAAGCCAAAATGGACCCGACAATTGTATAATTGATGGAAGGTTAAATGGTTTTAGTGTTCTACTATTTGATTTTATCAATACTAATGATTCGATTATTATAGAAGGTTTTACAATAAAAAATGGACATTCAAATAGTTACGGTGGGGGAATTAACTTTAATCATTCAGATGTATATACTGAATTAAATAATATGAGAATAATTAATAATGAAGCAGAATTATTTGGTGGTGGCTTAAGTCTTATTCGATCTAAAAATAAATATTTTAATAACTGTGTTATTATGGATAATAATTCCACATTAGGAGGAGGAGGGATTTATTGTAAAGATATTGTTACAGCATTTTTTACACGAACTTCTATCAATAATAACAACACTTCTGGAATGGGGAGTGCTTTGTTAACTACTGGCACAGGTCAAATTGGAGTACAGGTGTTGTTAGAACATGTCACAATATCGCAAAATTATTCATCCAATAACAGTTCAATAAGATGTCTTAGGCAGACTATAATAAATATCCAAAATTCAATAATTTGGGGAGATACACAACCTGAAATTGACATTTTTTCTGAAGGTATACCAAATCTATTATCTATTTCTTACAGCGATTTACAAGGGAGTGAACCCGGTATTGTGAAGGGTGATAACGATATTGTTAACTGGGGCTCAGGGAATTTAAATGTTGATCCACTGTTTGTTGATCCAGAAAACCAGGATTATCATTTGTCTGATGAATCAGAATGTATTGACGCAGGTGATCCTTACTCAGAACTTGACCCTGATGGAACAATCACAGATATGGGTGCACTTTTTCATTATCAATGGTTAATGGGTGATGTTAATTACGATGGTTTCGTTTCAGTTGAGGATATTATTCTCTTAATTGGATTTATTCTTGAGATAAATGAACCAACCTATTATGAGTTTTTAGCTTCAGACGTAAATAGTGATGGTGTGTTAAATATTTTAGATGTTGTATTTCTGATTGAAATAATTTTAGGTACATCATTTAATGATATTTCCTCTGAAAATGATATCCTCATATCAAAAGAATTGGTGATACAAACAGAAAACAACTATGGAGAAGAAACTTCAGAACTCATTTTAACTATGCTCAATGAGGCATTCGTAAGGGCATTGAAGCTAAAGGTCAACCTGCCTGTGGGTTATAAAGTGAATACTGTATCAAAAAGTGACAGAACAGAACCCCTTGATTTAACGGTAAATATTCCTGAAGACAGTACCTTTCTTTCATTTGTGCTTGTGGGTACTCAAGGTCAGTTTGTGAGTCCCGGTTCAGGAGAAATAGTAAAAGTAGTCATGAAACCAAGCGGTTCTCTGGGTAGAGGTTCCGGCGATTCAGATGAGGGTGAATTTATTTCAGTGGAGTTGGCTAATTCTGCTGATTCACTTCTGGATTACACCATTGTTGATGAAGACGGGATGGCAAGAGCAATTTCAGAGATAGAAAATGAGTTTATGCCTGAAACAGTGACACTGGTTCAGAATTATCCCAATCCATTTAATCCAGTGACCACTATTCACTTTACCAACAAAACAACTTCTCATGTAACATTAAAGGTTTATACGGTAACAGGTCAACTGGTGGAAACATTGATAGATAAATGGATGGATACAGGGCAATATGCTGTAAACTGGAATACCCACTCAGACCAAAATAATAAACAACTTTCATCGGGTATTTACTTTTACCAACTTGTTACGTCTGAATATCAATTAACCAGGAAAATGGTATTACTGAAATGAACTTATGAAATGGAATTTACTCTGCCTTATTTTTTGTTTGTTTTCAACCTTATGGTGTGATACCACTTATGTTGAGGGTGATACTGAATTATGGGGAATCATGGAAGCAGAAAACAGTCCTTATGTTATCAGCGGACAGATTACAGTTCCGAAAGATGAAACACTGACCATTGAACCTGGTTGTGAATTAAGATTTACAGGATTTTATAAAATTAAAGTGGATACCAACGCAACACTCAAAGCGGTTGGAACTGTAGAAGATTCCATCATATTCACCCGTCATTATTCTGCGGAAGAAAGCAGGTGGCACGGTATAAGATTCAGATTTTCAAATGCAAACAGTATCTTAAGTTATTGCAGAATTGAATATGCAACAGGTTCATTACCGGGTAGTGATAACACAGGTGGAGGGATATTGATTTGGGTGAGTGATATAACGGTTGAGCACTGTACAATCCGCTATAATACCTTGGCTCATGCAGGGGCTCAAGGATGTGGAATTTATGTGTTTGAATCAAGTCCCAAAATAAATTATAACCATATTCATCACAACGTCTATCCTTTTAATAGTGGTGTAAGTCGTGGTGGTGGCCTGTATTTAACAACTTCTCTATTAGCAGAATTTAAATACAATCTAATCCATCATAATTCAGTTAATAAAACGGGAGGTGGAATCGCTATGGCTTGGAATTCCAGTCCTGTCCTTGATCATAATACCATCATTGAAAATTACGCTGGTTATAGGGGGGGAGGTATAAGTGTTGTATTTGGTGCAAACCCATTCATCACAAATTCTATTATCATCAACAACCACTGTCACGATTCTGCTTACGCAGATGTTTCCACCAATACTCCTTTAGCAGCTAATTATTCAATTATAGGAGGTTATTCCGAGAGTACAGTGTGGGATGAGGATCCCTTGTTTGTTGATCCTGACATGGGGAATTTCCAACTTCAATACTGGAGTCCTGCAATTGATAAAGGTGACCCCGATTATGAGTATGATCCTGATAACTCTGTCACAGACATCGGAGCTACATGGTACAATCATGGCATTCCATTGGGAACGCTGGGGGACATCAATAGTGACAGTTTTATTGATATATTTGATATTGTTATCATCATAGATGCATTTTTAGGGGATATTTTCCAGAATGGCCAGGAATTCTGGCGGTCCGATATAAACGGTGATTTGGCTCTTGACATCAGTGATATTCTGCTGTTGATTGATATGATTTTGGGTATCTGATTAAATAAGTACCCTATACCTAATTTGATCATTCCATCTTGCCTTGGAATGTCTTAAATTCTGTCTTCACATGATGGTAATTCAACGATTATTCATGAGGCACAAACTTGCAGTGGACTAAAGAAAAATTCATAGAAGATCTTCATAAAAACGCACCCCAGGAAGTATTAAAAATCAGTGAAACTCTCTGTGATTTTGCTGAAGAAAACGCTGATGAGGTTGCATGGGGAAGAGGGAGCGATTATGGAACAGTCAGTTTTCGAACCAATTCTGATTTCGGTCTCATTTCCCTTTACCTGTTAACTTCCCGTGGAAAAATAAAATTCCATATCAATGCCATGAGGCAGAAAAATCTTCCCAAACCGGTCTTAAAAGATTATCTGATTAAATTGGAATCTAACTTTCTCATGGATTTTGATGTGGCGAACTATCCCTCTGACATTTTGGAAGATATTGGCGAATTGTTCACCACGTCAACTCAATTAACAAAATTTAAGCAGTGTATTGAAGGAATTGTCTATCGGCTGAAGCAGTAAGTTTTTTTGACCATTGAATACAAAATGCCTGTTTGAGTGGTTCTGACAGGCATTTTAATATGGGGTGTTTGAATAACCTTAATCTATCCAATTTCAGTAAAAAAGTCGTAAATTTGTGCTATGGAAGTAATTGCAAAATGGTGGGAGACCCTTGAGAATAACAAGGTACTTTGTACCCTGTGTCCCCGGTTTTGTAAGATCGGTGATGGTCAGCCGGGATTTTGTTTCATTCGAAAGAATAAAGGTGGGAAACTGTACCAGAAGGGTTACGGAAGACCCACCGGATTTGCTGTGGATCCCATCGAGAAAAAACCGTTGAATCATTTTTTTCCGGGAACACCTGTCTTAAGTTTCGGTACTGCCGGATGCAATCTCGGTTGCAAGTTCTGCCAGAACTGGGATATATCAAAAGCGAAGCTCGATGATTTGAATTCACTTGAAGTAACTCCTGAACAGATTGTAAAACTGGCCAAAGACAAAGGATGCCCGAGCATCGCTTACACTTATAACGATCCAACCATCTTTGCTGAATTTGTAATTGATGTTGCGAAAGCGGCAACAAAAGAGGGATTAAAAAATGTTATGGTAACAGCGGGATATATTACTCCGGAAGCAAGGAAAGATGTGTATCCCTACATTGATGCAGTCAATGTTGACCTCAAGGCATTTACAGAAACATTTTATCACAAACTGACATTTTCTCATCTCAAAGAGGTGCTTGATACCATTGACTGGCTGTGCAACAAAACGGATGTTTGGGTGGAAATCACCAATCTTGTCATTCCCGCCCAGAACGACAGCATGACTGAAATTGAGCAGATGACAGATTGGATTTTAGATCATGTGGGAGACAGTGTTCCACTTCACTTCACGGCGTTTCATCCCGATTTTAAGATGATGGATACACCCAAAACACCTAAAGAAACACTGGTAGAAGCCAGATCAATTGCCATGGATAAAGGAGTAAAATATGTTTATGTAGGGAATGTGTTTGACGATGACGGGCAGACTACGTTTTGCCCAGAATGTCATAAACCGCTTATTGAACGAAGCTGGCATTCTGTATTGAATGTTGATATTGATGATCGGCACTGTTCATGCGGAGAGGAAATTCCAATCATCTGGAATTAAGGGAAAGTATGGTATATTTTTTGTGGGTGATTTCATTTGTTTTTTTTCTTGGCATCGGTCTTGTTTTTCTTGCAGCATTAAAAACCTCCTCACCCGAGGATAATGAAAACAGCAAGGACCTTGAAGAATGGGACTGCCCTTCCTGCGGATTTCATGTGCAATTAGGAGTGGAGTGCATTTACTGTGGTGAGAAAAAACCGGCAAAATAATTTGGATTTATATGGCTGAACCGGTCACTGCAATAACAGATTTTTTGCTATGCCTTTTATCTCTTTATTGTGGTGTTCGGCTGACCGAACAGTACTGGAAAACTTTTCAGGTTTCTCATTTTCATCTTTCCTGTTTCTTCTTTTTGTTGATTATCAGTTCTGTTTTAGGCGGACTTTTTCATACCTTCCGGTATTCATTTACAGAAACTTTGGTTGAAACGATATGGACACTCACAATGGCTTCTGCCGGAGTTACCGTATTTTTTCTTTTGCTGTTTATTATAGCGATATCTGTTTCCTATCGAACATTCAGCGTAATTAAGTGGATTCCTATCGTAGCACTCTTCGTATTTATAGGTAAAACAACACAACACTTCTCCACCTCTCCACTTTTCCAATTCTCCATCCCCCCAATTATCTTCTCATTCATAATAATAGGGAATCAATTGATTCGACAACCATCTTATGGTGTTAGAATGATCCTCAGGAGTTTATGTATATTCCTGATTGGCGGATTGATATTACAAAGTGGAATTTCATTCTCAATTTTTAATCATAATGATTTGTTTCATCTTTTCATGATGCTTGGTATTTGTGTATTGTATAGGGGTGGGAGTGAGATTGATGATTATGATAAATCAATCATCTAATCTGTTTGTGAACCACCAAAAAACATTTAAATTCCACCCCAATTTTCTAATCATATGCGAATAGATATAACAAATAAAAATTCATTTACTTTTGAAATGCAGGTGCAGGTTCCATGGTCTGAACTGGAAGGTCATTTTGAAAAGACATTGAGAAAGGTTAGTGGAAAAGTCCAAATCCCAGGTTTCCGGAAAGGGAAAGTACCAAGAGATCAAGTTGTAAAAATGTATCTTCCCCAGATTGAAGCAGATTTTGCTGAGGAATCAGTCAATAAATATTACCTTCAGGCGTTGGATGAAAAGGAACAGATTCCTATCAATCAGGCAAAAATCCAGAAACTGGATTTCAGTTATGGAGGCGACTTGTCGTTTACTGCGCTGTTTGAAGTAGAACCGCCTGTTGAACTGCCCAAATATCAAAAAAAAATGAAGGTGAAGAAAAATGTTTATATTCCAGATGAAGAGGATGTGAACATTTACATCAAGGAAATCCGCCAGCAGTTTGCAGAATTAAAAACAGTGGAGTCAGGATCGGAGGATGGTCATTTACTACTGGGTGATATGCAGGAATTGGATGAGTCGGGTTTACCAATCATCGGTAAAAAAGTGGAGGATAAATATATCAAAGTGGGAGAGGGGCTTTTTGGAGGCGATAATCTTACCAAATTAACAGGATTAAAATCAGGAGATGAAGCCAAAATTACCATTTCAAATCCTGACAGTAATCAAATTCGGAACTACAGCATTACTGTTAAAAATGTCCACGAAGAAATACTGCCTGAACTCGATAAAGATTTTATGAATAAAATATTCCCCAATACGGATAATGAGGAAGATTTCAGGAAAAAAATAATGGGATCCACTGAATCAAATCTAAAAAAAGATTCCGAAGACCAGCTTAATGAAGCGGTAATTGATTATTTTATCCAATCCACACCGCTGGAAGTCCCGTCCTCCATGGTGGATAATTACATAAACCGGATGGTTGATGACGCCATCAGCAGAAACGGTGAAGAGTTTGATGAAGAAAAATTCAAGGATGCTGTGAGACCTTCGGCGGTTAAAAATATTAAATGGTTCCTGATTAGAAAGGAACTGATCAAAAAAGAAGACTTGAAAATTGAAGGCACCGAACTTGACAGAAAAGTTGAAGAATTTGTGAATCATTCCGAAGAAGACCGGAAGCAGGAAATTTTACGGTTTTACAAGAAACCGAGCAACAGGGAAGACCTGAGAGAGTCCATGTTGACTAAAAAACTTTTTGAATTTCTTAAAGGAGTTGCTAAAATTACGGAACAGAAGGTATATACCAAGGATATCAGAAAACAGCGAACTATGAAAAACGTAGAAGGGTAAAATATGACAATAAAATCTCAAGTCATTCCGATGGTAGTAGAACAATCCGGGAGAGTAGAACGTGCCTATGATATTTATTCCCGGCTGTTAAAGGAACGCATTGTTTTTCTCGGCATGCCCATTGATGACAATGTAGCAAGTCTGGTGATTGCTCAACTTTTATTTTTAGAAGCGGAAAATGCGGAAAAGGATATTTCTCTTTATATTAATACGCCCGGTGGAAGCGTTACAGCGGGGCTCGGAATTTTGGATACCATGAATTATATCAACCCGGAAGTGAGTACCATATGCATGGGACAGGCAGCGAGTATGGGTGCTGTACTTTTATCTGCTGGAACAAAAAAGAAGAGATTTGCATTACCAAATGCAAGAATTATGATTCACCAGCCATGGGGAGGAACCCAGGGAGCGGCAAGTGATATTCAAATTCATGCTCAGGAAATTCTTGCCATGAAAGAACGTCTTAATAAAATACTCGCAAAAAATACAGGTCAGAATTTAAAGAAAATTGAAAAGGATACTGATAGAGATTTTTTCATGACCGCCGAAGACTCTAAAAAGTACGGAATAATAGATAATTTTTTATCGAAGCGTTAATAGCCACTTTTTGTTAAGATAGTTCCTCAAAGAATTTTTATTATTTAAAAATTGTCGAGTTTTTTTATAAAAATCTGATTTAGAGTAAAAGTCGGGGAGGTGATTGAAAATAACTAGGACCTTATCGGCTTAAAAAAACATCATTTTATTGAAAAGAGGTAAAAAATATTTAAATGGCACCATCTAAAGGAAATCCAAATAAAGGAAGAGGGTATATAATCCCCATTGGAGGAGCTGAGGAGAAAAGCCCGGTCTCGCATATTCTCAGGAGGTTTATTGAATTTTGCGGCGGAGAGAATGCAAAAATTGCCATTGTGCCAACCGCATCTATGGTAGATGAAACAGTAAAACCTTATCCGTCACTATTCGAATTACTCGGCGTAGAGAAGATTTCATTATTGAATATTGAATCTAGGGAAGACTGCAATAGGGATGATAATCTTTCTGAGTTGGAAAGGTCCACTGGAATTTTTATTACGGGTGGAAACCAGGTTCGTCTCTCAACAATTATTGGAGGGACTCCAATAGCCAAAGCAATTCGGAAATTAAATGCTGATGGTGTTCATGTTGCGGGGACTTCCGCAGGTGCGGCTATTATGGCGGAACATATGATCTCCGGCGGTGAAAGCGGCGGTACACCAACCATGGGCGGAGTGACTATCAGCCCGGGACTTGGGTTAACGAACAGCGTTATTATTGATCAACATTTTTCACAAAGAGACCGTTACGGACGACTTTTTTCAGCATTGTCTTTTAACCCTTTTCTGACAGGATTGGGAATTGATGAAGATACTGCTGCCTTTATCAATCCCGAAGGTGAATTTGAAGTCGTTGGCAGCGGAGTAGTTACTGTTGTAGATGCAAGTGAATTAAAAGAGTCAACCATTGCATCAGTAAAAAACGGTGCTGCTGTAACACTCATCGGATTAAAGCTCCACGTGCTGGCAGCAGGATCAAGATTTAATCTTATAAGTAAAGAAGCATTTCCGAAGGAATAATATCCATAATGAAAATACTGAAGACTAATGTTTATATAGGTCCAAACAAGTATGCTCATTTTCCTGTAATCCGTCATGTGATAGATTTAGGAATATTGGAAGTATGGCCAACAGGCAAATTAGGGGATAATTTTATTAATGAATTGCTGGATCGGCTTCCCGGATTACATGAGCACGGGTGTTCTTACAGGGAAAAAGGTGGATTTACGCGACGGTTAAAAGAAGGTGAAGGTACATGGCTGGGGCATGTTTCTGAACATGTAACACTTGAACTTCAGAACGTGGCAGGTTCTGACGTCACATTTGGAAAAACACGGTCCGTTGGTGAGAAGGGTCAGTATAATTTGGTTTATGAATACAAACAGCGGGATGTGGGTCTTGAAGCTGGTCGGTTAGGCATGGCTTTAATTATTGATCTCCTGCCGGGAAAACTGAAATCCCAAATTGATGGAGTTGATCCTGAATTCAATTTCGCAGAAAGTCGGGATGATTTTATTCGTTTTGCCCAACGGTTCGAATTTGGTCCCAGTACTGCGTCACTTGTAAATGCCGGAAGAGATCGGGAAATCCCCTTTATTCGGCTGAATGAATATTCTCTTGTACAGTTTGGTCACGGAAAATATCAAAAACGGATTCAGGCAACCGTAACAGTAAACACGAGCAATATCGGAGTGGATATTGCCAGTGACAAAGAATTGACAAACACAATTCTTGGAGATTTGGGTCTGCCTGTTCCAAAACAAAGAATGGCACGCTCTCCTGAAAGGGCAATAAGTGCGGCAAGGCATATTGGATATCCTGTTGTGTTAAAACCGTTGAATGCCAATCATGGTAGGGGGATTTCAATAAACCTGACTACAGATAATGAAATAAAGATTGCTTTTGATAAAGCCAGACAACACGGAAGCACCCGAACTATTCTGGTAGAGAAATATGTTACCGGAATGGATCATCGAATGCTGGTTATAGATAATAAACTTGCAGCAGTGGCAAAGCGTGTACCGGGACATGTGATAGGCGATGATGTACATACAATTCAAGAATTGGTGGACATGGTCAACAGTGACTCCAACAGAGGGATCGGTCATGAAAAAGTGCTTACAAAAATCCATATCGATGGGCAAGCAGACCGAATTTTAAAAGAAAACAATTTGGCTCTCGAATCTGTCCTTAAAAAAGGTGAAATTCTCTATCTAAGACGCACAGCAAATCTTTCTACCGGGGGAACCGCTATTGATATGACAGATGTTGTCCATCCCGACAATAAGGAGATGGCTGAACGTGCGGTAAAAGCTGTGGGACTTGATATTGGTGGCGTGGACTTTTTAACAGATGACATTACGCAATCCTACAAAACCATCGGAGGCGCAATCGTGGAAGTGAATGCAGGTCCTGGGTTTAGGATGCATGTTGCACCCAGTGAAGGTGAATCCAGAGATGTTGCCGGGCATGTAATGGACATGCTTTTTCCACTGGGGACACCAACACGGATACCAATTGCTTCCGTTACAGGGACAAACGGTAAAACAACCACAACACGAATGGTAGCGCATATTCTAAAAACAGCAGGGCATATCGTCGGATTTACGAGCACCGATGGAGTTTACATTGACGGACGACTTTCAGTGAAAGGGGATATGACAGGACCGAAATCAGCACAAATGGTATTGAGAGATCCGGATGTGGACATGGCTGTAATGGAAACGGCTCGCGGCGGATTGATCAGAAGCGGAATGGGATACGGAAGGTGTAATGTAGGTGCCTGCCTGAATATAAGCGCCGATCATCTTGGTATTGGTGGTATTGAAAGCGTGGAAGAATTAGCTGAAGTCAAGCGTGTCGTTGTTGAAGTTGCCACCGATGTTGCAGTCCTGAATGCAGATGATATCAACTGTCTTAAGATGGCAGACCACACCAAAGCAAGTCGTATTTGTTATGTTACTGTAAATCCCAATCATTCCCTTGTAAAAGAACATATCCAGGAAGGGGGACTTGCTGTTGTTCTGGAAAAAGGAATCAACGGTGACATGATAACTCTCTACGAAAATGCGACCCAAATTCCTCTTTTATGGACTCACCTCATCCCTTCAACCCTTGAAGGCAAGGCAATGCATAATGTACAAAACAGCATGTTTGCAGCTGCAATTTCATACGGATTGGGAAAATCACTTGAAGATGTACGCCACGGTCTCAGAACATTTGATTCTACATTTTTCCAGACTCCAGGCAGAATGAACGTTTTTGATGATCATCCGTTTAAAGTAATTCTGGATTATGCGCACAATCCGGATGCGGTAAAAATGATGTGCGATGTAGTGAGACAGCTTGAACCACAAGGAATGAAAATTTGTGTTATTTCAGCCCCTGGAGACAGGCGCGATGAAGATATTAAATCTATTGCTGAAATTGCCGCGGAACATTTTGATTATTTTATATGTAGGGCTGATGACAACCGGCGGAAACGGGGAAATGATGAAGTTCCTAAAATGATGAAAGATGTTCTTATATCCTCCGGTGTAAAGGAAAAAGCTATCGATGTTATTCCGGATGAAGATGAAGCAATAGAAAAAGCACTGCACTTTGCTAAAGAAAATGATTTATTACTCATTTTTGGCGATAATATAACCAGATGCTGGAAACAGATTATTCATTTCAAACCTGAAGGTGGTGAAAAATCAACTGTTGAAAATTCTGACCAAGAAACTTTCTCTAAAGAAGTTTTGGAATATTTTTCTCAGAAAGACGGTGAAAATGTTATCAGAGATGAACGGGGTGTGCGTCTCGCTAAAGAAGAATCTGATTAATCGATCTGTTTTAATATCGTTGGTTAATTATGAAAATCATTGATTCCCGCCGGATTACAGGTCCGTGCCTGATTTCAGACTTTCCCGGAGCCATGCTGGAGGTATCTGTTTCTGATTTTAATCAGGATGAATTAATACAATCCTGGCAGCGCCATGCCAATGCGCTACTGAATGGTGTTGACTGGAAACCACCGATATCGCAATTTAGAAAATACGTGGATGGTGCGAGTCTTTATATTTCAGCTCCCGTTGATGCTTTATATTCTGCAACAGAGGTGAATGAAGAAGCGTGGAATCGTGCAGTTGCAGATTTGAACGGAAGTGTAAGTGAACCGCTGAGTACGGCTGTATCACGTTTGAAGGAAATTATTTCAAATGAAGTGAATCCACAAATTTTGGAAGTAAAAAAAGAAGCCGAAAAACACTCAGTCCAGTTTCTTGTTGATGACGATTTTGTTTCAGTTGGAATGGGAAACGGCTCATTAACTTTTCCTGGGAATGAAATACCACCTTTAGACGAAATAAATTGGAATAAAGTAAATGATATTCCGGTGATCTTAGTGACGGGAACGAACGGAAAAACCACTACTGTTCGTCTCCTTGAAAGTATTTTCGGTGAAGCCGGATATTTCACCGGGACAACGTCAACCGATGGAGTTAGAATTAATAGTGAAACAGTGAAAGAAGGCGATTACTCAGGATCGGAAGGCGCCAGAGAAATTTTACGGACAAAGGAAATCAATACGGCGATTCTGGAAGTTGCCCGGGGTGGTATCCTTCGAAGAGGCGTGGTTGATGTGAATGCTTCTGCCGCCATCATTACCAATGTAGCTGACGACCATTTGGGGGATTATGGAATTAATTCCGTTGAAGAAATGGCCCTAACAAAGTTTGTTGTGAGAAAAACGTTAAGGTATAACGCACCTCTCGTACTTAATGCAAATGATGAATTGCTTAAAAGAGAAGCGGAGAATTATGATGGCAAAATTATTTGGTTTAGTTCACCGGAAGAAAATATAGCTAAAGATGAATTATATAAAACAGGGGAACTGTGCTGCGTAAAAAATGGAAATTTTGTTTTTTATTCAGAAGGAAATTCCGAAGTAATAACAAAAGTCACAGAAGTTCCTGTAACTTTAAATGGTGCCGCGAAACATAACGTAGAAAATTGTCTTGGTGCTATCGCTTTAGCAAAGGGAATAGGAATAAAAAGAGAGGCAATTCAAAAAGGGTTAATAAATTTTGGATCATCCTATGAAAATAATCCATGCAGAGCAAATTTGATTGAATCAAACGGAATAAAGATTATGCTCGATTTTGCCCATAATCCTCACGGTTTGAG
>CAYXUG010000029.1:0-26376 GCA_964468655.1 uncultured bacterium
AAAAGCTGGTACAGTGAAGGCTCATCGAATCGTGTTAGACGCGGTGGTTCGTGGGACACCTATACGGACTATTGTCGTTCCTGGTACCGTATCAGCATCGGCCCGAACTTCAGTAACTTCAACATAGGGTTTCGCTGTGCAAGGACTTTATAAAGATGATACCTTGTGTTTTGAATTTTGACACTTGTTATCCCGCCTGATCCCTGAGCAAAGTCGAAGGGTAGGCGGGATCAAAAATATTTTTTTGTGAAACAAGTTGAATTACCCATTATCCAGAAAACATTTGATACAATAAAATGGTTGATCCCGAAAATAGAAAAATTCCCGAGAACACAGAAGTTTGTGCTGGGCGACCGAATAGAAGTTGCATTTCTGGATTTTTTACAAATGTTAACCCTTGCTTCCAAGAGAAAACAGAAAATAGATATTTTGGAAGAAGCTGATGCAAAACTATTTGAAATACGATATCTCATAAGACTAACGGTTGATATGAAATACATTTCAGTAAAACAATACGAATATATAGCGGAAAATATAACAGAATTAGGCGCTATGCTGGGTGGTTGGATTAAGCAAGTTAAGGGCAAGAAATGAAGACCTACCGCCATCTTTGGGATAGTTTTGTTTCTTTTTTTCAGAGTATGAAGATAGAATATCGAACAAGGATTAACGATTTTTGATTTTAGAAGGTAATATAGAATGAACACTTCAGAAGTCGTTAATCGGTGTTCCTTGTTCTTAAATCAAAATGCAATAAAATGATCACCTACAAACATTTATGGAAAGATTTTATTTCTTTTGAAAACCTTTTCTTAGCAGCTAAAAAGGCAGAAAAAGGGAAACGGTGGAAACATTCTACATTGGAATACAATCACCATCTTGAGGAGAATTTACTGCAGTTGCAGGAAGATTTGGACAGCAGGCAATATAAACCGGGTGCTTATCGGCATTTTACCATTCACGAGCCAAAAGAAAGAACCATCAGCGCTGCGCCGTACAGAGATAGAATTGTTCATCATGCGATAATTAATATCATTGAACCGATTTGGGAAAGCCGTTTTTATTTCCATAACTACGCCTGCCGTACAGAAAAAGGGACCCACAGAGCCGTGGACACCTGTCAGAAATATCTGCGAAAAAACAACTATGTGTTAAAATGTGATATTCAGCAATATTTTCAATCAATAGATCATCAGACTTTGAAGGTCATAATTCGAAAAAAAATAAGAGACGAAAAATTATTGGCGTTGATTGATTTAATCATAGATTCATCACCGGTAGAGATTTCTCGTTACGGAAACGTATCTTTGCAATATGATTATGGGGATAATCTATTCACTCCATTAGAGCGCAAAAAAGGGATTCCAATTGGTAACTTGACCAGTCAATTTTTTGCTAATTTATATTTGAATGAACTGGATCAATGGTTGAAACATTCAAAGCGGGTTAACCATTATTTGCGTTATATGGATGATTTTATTGTATTCCATGATTCAAAAAAATATTTAAATGAATTACGTTCAGAAATCAGAGATTTTTTATTCACATTACGGTTAAATCTCCATTCCAAAAAACAAGAGATATTTCCTGCAAAAAACGGTGTCCCATTTTTGGGTTTTCATGTTTATACGACACATCGTCGGCTGAAAAAAGAAAATGTGAAACGTTTTGTAAAAAGAATGAAAAATAAACAACGGCAATTCTCAAATGGGGAAATTGATGTACAAACTATACAACAGTCAATCAAAGCATGGATTGGTCATGCAGGGCATGCAGATACGTGGCAATTACGAAAGAGGTTGTTCAATGAATTTGTTTTTTGATATTTGTGGGAATTCACAACGTTGAATTCCTACAAAAGCGGACAGGTCATCAAATCATCGAATCGTGTTAAACGCGGTGGTTCGTGGAACAACAATACGAACAATTGTCAATCCTGGAACCGTAACAACAACAACCCGAACAACAGTAACAACAACATAGGGTTTCGATGTGCAATACTCGCAGATTCCGGCTGTTTGTTTTACGGAACAAACAGGGAAAGAAAGAGTCCAGACCTGTTCATGCCTAAAATGGCGAAGATGAAATGGTTTAGGCATTTGGTAGGTAACGAAAATTATCTAAACCTAAAATTATTTAAATAATGTTACAGAAAATACATAACCGCAAATCCATCAGGTTACCGGAATATGATTATTCCAATCCGGGCGCCTATTTTGTTACGGTATGCACGCAGGGCAGGGTAAATATATTTAGCAATATTGTTGAATCAGAAACAGGTGAATGTGCAGCGAAATTGAATGATGCGGGACGAATGGTAAAAAAATGGTATTTAGAATTAGAAAATAAATTCCCGGATGTGATTTGTGGTGAAATTATTATTATGCCAAACCACGTTCATTTTATCATCATTAAATCCGTACGGGCAGACCTGGGTGTCTGCCCTGAAACGACCGCAGACCTGGGTGTCTGCCCTGAAACGACCGCAGACCTGGGTGTCTGCCCTGATGATAAGGGCGTTAATAAGGGCGCACACGCAGGTGCGCCCCAACGAATAGACGCGCCCCAACCAAGGGCGCCCCAACGAATAGACGCGCCCCTATCGGAAATAATTCAATGGTTTAAAACGATGACAACGAATGAATATATACGAAACGTGAAACAAAACGGATGGCAACCATTCAATAAAAAATTATGGCAGCGTAATTATTACGAACAGATTGTTCGCAGTGACCGGGATTACGAAAGAATCACGGAATACATTTTCACAAACCCACAAAATTGGAGAAATGACAAAAATTTTCAGGAGGTTTTATGAAACAAACAATATTAATTGCATTATTTTCAATTCCAATAATTTTTGCACAAGACACCACACTTGTAATCTTCGGTGAATCTGAAATTTTCACCGTTGACAGTGAAAATCCAACCGTTGACTGGCAAACCCCAAACGGCGGTGAAGAATTTGAAAGCGGAGAAATTGTAAATGGCGAATGGACAGCGTCCGATTCCTATTTTGATAACACACCAATTTCAATATTTCTGTCAACGGTCATCGGCGGTAATTTTGAGCCGTTGTCAGGTGACATTCCCAATGAGAGTCCGGCAGAGTTGCAATTGCCGGTAACAGACGCTGCATTTTCAAGAATAAAAGTAATAGCAACGGATCATTTCGGGAACACCGGTGAAGATTTCAGCGATGGGTATTTTGTAATCGGCAATCCCGATGATGGAGGAGGAGAAGACAGTACTATCGTCATATTTGCAGAATCTGATATTATTACCGTTGACAGTGAAAATCCGGCGGTTGACTGGCAGAGTCCAAACGGCGGTGAAGAATATGAAAGCGGAGAAACTATAACCGGTGAATGGACAGCGTCCGATTCCTATTTTGATGACACACCTATTTCAGTGTATCTGTCAACGGTCATCGGCGGTGATTTTGAGCCGTTGTCCGAGGATATTGCCAATGAAAGTCCAGCGCTATTGGAATTGCCGGAAACAGACATTGCATTTTCAAGATTAAAGGTTATTGCAACGGATCATTTCGGAAATACCGGCGAAGATTTCAGTGATGGTTATTTTGTTATCGGCAATCCCGATGATGGAGGTGGCGAAGACAGTACGGTGGTTATATTTGCAGAATCCGACAGTTTTGTAGTGGACAGCAAAAATCCCGAAGTGGATTTAATTGCGCCGAATGGCGGACCGGATGAAATATTCACCGGCGGTGAAGAAATAGGAGTCAGCTGGACTGCAAGCGATGACAGTTTTGGCGATGGACCAATTACGTTGACATTAGCAGATTATATTGGTGATTGGTTTCTTGATTTAGCCATTGAAATTCCAAATTCCAGCCCATACGATGTCATTGCACCGGACACTACACTCGATTTTGCACGTATGCGTGTAACCGCTGTTGATGGTTTCGGGAATGCATCAATAGATGAAAGTGAAGATTATTTTCAAATCATAGAAAGTCAGGAAGCAACCCAAGTTATTTCCTATAACGACTCATGGAATATTGTGGGTCTGCCTCTTACGGTGAGCGACAGTAATTATCAAACTCTTTTCCCAGAATCAATTGAGGGAACCCTCTATGGATACAACGGCATTTATACATCTGAAACTGACCTTGAGATAGGAAATGGCTACTGGCTGAGGTTTTGGGAGAGCGGTTCAACCACGATCACAGGCAGTCCATTTTTGAGTATTACAATACCCATTTCTGAAGGATGGAACCTTATTTCCGGCACATCCGCATCATCAGGAATTGTTGATCCGGACGGAATTATTATTTCCGGAACTTTGTACGGGTATAATAATGCATATTACAATGCGTCAAGTCTCGACCCGGGATTTGGCTACTGGGTAAGAGCCACTGCTGATGGGGAAATCATAATTGATTCCGATTTAAGCAAAAAAACAGTAATTGAATCACCTGTGAACATTGCCGGCACTAACATTCTTTCATTCAGAAACAGCCAGAATCATGAAGCATTAATCTACTACGGGATGAAAATCTCCGAAGAGGATAAACTCAATTTTTCTTTGCCTCCGGTACCTCCACCAGGTGGATTTGATGTCCGGTTTGGTGGAGATATAAAACTGGTGGAAGACGGCGGGGAAATTTTGATTCAGAATGAATTGTGGCCTTTAACTATTTCACTGGAAAAAGGAGTTGGGGATAAGGAACTGGTAGCTGGTGAGTGGTATCTTGTGGATGAGTTGAATGGAAAGGAATATTCATTTAATGAAAGTGGAACAATTGAAATAGCAGAGCCGACTCATCGGCTCACGTTGAAAAGGAAAAATGTTATCCCTGAACACTTTGCACTGCATCAGAATTACCCAAATCCATTCAATCCCATTACTAAAATCCGGTACAGTCTGCCGGAAATATCTTACGTTAAACTTACTATTTATGATTTAACAGGCAGGCTTGTTAAGACACTTGTAAATGAAACACAGCAAGCGGGAGAAAAGAGTGTTGTTTGGAATGCGCGTGATGTTGCCAGTGGAATTTATATCTATAGGATACAATCAGGGGAATTTACACAAACACGGAAAATGGTGCTTTTAAAATAGAGGAAGATACTCAGACGTTTTTTAAATCACTGATCTGAACTTTCCCTGTCAAAAACCTTTACTGACGAACACGGCTCCCCGTAAAGAATATGATCAGCGAATTGAGCAAGTTTTGCAGTAATAATTAGGTATGCCCAAGTTGGTACCGGAACATCTGTGCATCCTTTGATCAGTACACGTTTCCCGCCATAAGTTGACCAGTCTATTTTATCCACACCGGTTCTAAAAGATTCTTCTTTCAGAATACCTCCATCGAGAAAATTGTCTAAATAGATTGTTTCCATTCTTTAAACCGAAAAGGATGTTCCGCAGCCACAGGTGCGATTGGCGTTGGGGTTGTTGAATTGGAAACCGCCTGACAGCATATCGATGGAAAAATCCACTTCCATTCCTTTTAAATAAAGGAGTGATTTCAGATCAACCACAAGCTTAATTCCATTGGTTTCAAAAATTTTGTCGTATTCACCCACGGTTTTATCCCATTCCAGGTTGTAATTAAGTCCCGAACAACCGCCTCCCTTGACAGATGCACGAAGGTAATCGCCATCATCTTTAGTTTTGATTTGCAGAAGCCGCTTTGCAGCTTTTTCTGTGACCTTGACTTCCTGTAAAATTTCTTCTTTTGTTTCACTCATAATTTATTCCTCTACTATTCCCAGTTGTCCTCTTTTTTTTGCTGGAGATCTACTGGTTTTGGTTCAAAACCCAATTTCTTTTTTCCTTCATCTGTCATCATTTCAGGCGCCCATTGAGGATCGAAGGTTATTGCCACATTGGCGCCGCTTACTTCAGGCAGTGCTTCCAATTTTGTTTTAATATCTTCAGCCATATAGGTGCCCATGCCGCAACCGGGAGTTGTCAAAGACATTAAAATATCTACATAGGATGTTTTTCCTTCGTCTTCAATCTGGACATCGTAAATGAGTCCCAGATTCCACAAATCAATGGGAATTTCAGGGTCGTAGCATTGTTTTAATACGTCTATTACCTGTTCCCTATTTATTGCCATATTTACCTCTAATGTGTTATGTCGTGAACGGAAATGCTGTCAAACATGTTTCTCACTTTATCATTAATCCTTTTTATGGGAGTCTGAATATTGCAAATATCAAGCTGCTCACATGCGGAGTCAAAATAACAGGCCATAATACCCAGCGGACCTTCAAGTATTTCAAATAATTTTGTCATGCTGATATTATCCAGCTTTTTTTGCAGTTTATATCCGCCTTTTGGTCCCTGCACCGGCTCAAGTATTCCATGTTTTGCTAATGTCTGCATAATTTTCGCAAGGAGCGGCTTGGGAATATGATACTGTTCGGAAATCTCTTTTGTGCTGGAAACCGTATCAGGAGTTGCATTTTCAATATGAGCCAGCGCAATGAGGGCATATTCGGTTTTGCGTGTAATTTTAAGCATAGTAACTCCTATTTTTTCTCATAAATTATTTCGAAAGTTTCATCCACCTGTTTTTTCAACGGAACCGTTTTAATGGATGGCCTCACATTTACCAGTTTCAGTCTGATTGCTGCAGACACAATTTTTTCAACAGCGAACTGGATTTCTTCATCCGTGTTAAATCTGCCTACACTAAGGCGGAGGGTAGAGGAAGCTTTTTCAGGATTGAGGCCGATTGCTTTTAAAACATGAGATGGCTCAAGGGTAGAAGACGAACACGCCGAACCAGTGGAACAGGCAACTTCATCTCCGATTGCAAGCAGCAATGTTTCAGCATCCACATCAGGAATGGTTATATTCAAGGTGTGAGCTAAACAATTTTCACTACTGTTGTTAACAATTACATCCGGTATGGAATCCTTAATACCTTCTAACAGCTTATTTTTTAAAATAGTTAATTTTCTGTTCTCAATTTTTCTGTTTCTTCCATAAATCTCTACAGCTTTTGCAATGCCGATTACGAGCGGAACAGCAACCGTCCCGGCCCGGAATCCGTATTCGTGACTTCCTCCATCAATGAGAGCTTTCAATTTGATTTCGGGTTTTCTCCGCATGTATAAAAATCCGATTCCCTTTGGACCGTAAATTTTATGCCCCGAAGCAGCAAGCAGATCAATATTCAACTCATTTACATCAATGGGAATTTTGGCAAAGGATTGTGCAGCATCCACAACAAAATAGACCTTTTTCTTTTTGCAGATTTGTCCAATTTTCTTGAGTGGATTAATTGTGCCGAGTTCATTATTGGCATGCATGATAATGACCATGAGAGTCTTATCTGTGATGGCAATCTCCACAAGTTCCGGATAAATACTGCCATCCTTCTCAACAGGGAGGTAAGTAATGTCAAATCCGTCATTCTCCAATTCTTTGCATACATCCAAAACTGCCTTGTGCTCAATGAGATTTGTAACAATATGATTTTTCTTGGAATCCGCGTCAGACTTCGCCAGTCCCTTGATTGCAAGATTCATTGATTCCGTAGCTCCGCTGGTAAAAATAATTTCTCTTGAGGCAGCATTAATTTCACCTGCAATCGTTTTTCGTGCTTTGTCAACCGCTTCTTCAGCCTCCCATCCATACAGGTGATTTCTGCTGGAGGCATTTCCAAACTTTTCTGTGAAATAGGGAAGCATGGTGTTCATCACTTCAGGGTCAACGGGAGTGGTTGCATTGTGATCGAGATAAACATTTTTATTCATTTGTCATAAACTCCTTTGCTTTCAAAATACAATTAATGAGATGATCAATTTCTTCTGTTGTATTGTAAATGTAGAAACTGGCTCTTGTGGTGGCTGAGACTTCCAATTTTTTCATGATGGGCTGTGCGCAATGGTGCCCTGCCCGGACGGCAATCCCCGACTGATCAAGAATCTGTGCCATGTCGTGGGGATGAATTCCATCCACATTAAAGCTGATAACGCTGCCTCTTTCGGGAGCGTTACCGTAAACGGTCATTCCGGGGATATTTTGGAATTTGTCCAGTGCATATTGTGTGAGCATCTGTTCGTATTCTTTAACTGCTTCCATTCCCAGTGTTGATAAATAGTCTACTGCGGTGCCGAGCCCGATTGCTTGGGCAATGTTGGGAGTCCCCGCTTCAAACTTCCACGGAATTTCATTCCACGTTGATTTCTCCATGGTGACAGTCTTTATCATTTCACCCCCGCCCAAGAAGGGGTCCATACTTTCCAGCAATGTCTGCTTACCGTAAAGGACGCCAACACCGCTTGGTCCCAGCATTTTATGTCCCGAAAAAGCGAGAAAGTCACAATCCAGTTTCTGTACATCCACAGGACCATGCGGGACACTTTGAGCGGCATCCACCAGAGTGACGGCGCCTACTGATTGTGCTGCTTCTACAATTTTTTCAATCGGATTCACAGTTCCAAAAACATTGGATTGATAAATTACACCCAACATTTTTGTTTTTTCTGTTAGAAGATCATCAAGCTGTGCAAGGTCAAGGGTGCCATCCGTGTGAATGGGGATGTATTTTAAAGTAGCTCCTGTATCTTCAGCAGCAAGCTGCCACGGGACAATATTGCTGTGGTGTTCCATTTCTGTGATAAGAATTTCATCTCCCTGTTTCAGATTGCGCCTACCCCAGGCGTAAGCAACGAGATTGATGGCTTCTGTGGTACCCCGTGTAAAAATGATATTTTGGGGATTTTGGGCGTTTATAAAATTGGCAATTTTACTTCGTGCTTCCTCGAATTCATGTGTGGCTTTTTCTCCGGTCGTATATATGGCTCGATGGACGTTTGCGTTGTAGTTTTTGTAATATTCGTTCAGCTTGTCCAACACTTGTTGTGGTTTCTGTGTCGTTGCGGCGTTATCCAAATAACAGAACGATTTCCCATTTGACTGACTTTTTAAAAAAGGAAAATCCCCTCTGATGGATGCAATATCGAATAAAGATCTAACCGATGTATTCTTTTCTATAATTGTTGTTGGTTTGAAAGTAGCGAAAGTCATTTTAAGAGAACCATCTTTTTTGTATTTTGAAAGTTTCCTACATTTATTTTATAAATATAAATTCCACTTCCGACTGATTTTCCAAAATTATCTTTACCTTCCCAGACAATCTGGTGATAACCTGCAGGTTTAATCTCATTCAGAAGTGTAACTACTTCTCTTCCGAGTATGTCATAGATTATTAGCTGAACTTTTGAAACGGTGGGAATGCCGTAGTGGATGGTGGTGGTGGGATTAAACGGATTTGGGAAGTTTTGGTGTAGTAAATATTTCTGTGGAATAACACTATTGTTTATGCTCCTTAGTCTCATTCTAACATTTCCATTATTAGCAGTATTTTCATTAATTATAATTTGAACAGAATCGCCATTAGTTAATGAGTATGACATCTTAACATTTATTGCTTCACTTTCATTAACTGTACGTCCCAAATCTTCAAGAATATCTAAAATATATTCATTACCATTTAGATCACCTTCCAATGAAACTGTAACAAATTCCGTATAATCCCTTAATTCAATAATATCATTCTCATCTTCTATATACCGTTTGGAATCTGCAGTTCTAGTATCAAGAATTGGAATAAAATCCGGAGGTAATAATGGCTTGGAATAATTTGGTTTAGATTCTGCTGGTATTTCAACACCAAAGTGCAGTCTGCATACATCACCATTTGAATTGGTGAATTTCAGGCAGGATTCACCTTCTAATAAATCTACAAATGAATCATTTGATTGATTTTGTGAAGGATAATCACTAATTGTTATTGACCCTTGTGAATTAGCTCTAACGAAATATCCAAATCCGGGCTCCATTATTTGTGATTGTATGTAAGTATTATTATAGCCAAAAAGTGTACCTTCTATTAAAATTCCATTTGGATCAAAAATTTCATTAAAATTAATGTATTGTGATATACCACTTATTAAATTCCATCCATCATTAATATTTATATTAACTTCATGGATTGGAATACCGGTTACTTCTTGAATTACTGTTTCAGGAAAACGTAACCAATATCCTCTACCCAGTTCTAATTCTGGCTCATTCTGATAACCATTATTATAATAAAACAATGTACCAGAAATTGCCGTAGGAAATAGAACTGAATAATCTGCATTTTCAACTTCAAAGGGTAGTCCAATCAAATTCCAATTCTCTATAAATTCAAATTCATAATTGTAGTTAGCAGTTTTTAACAGAGCTTTTAATGCATTAATCCTACCATAGCCGAGATATGGATTCCAAGCTTCATTATCATATGGGAACTGACCAACTTTATCAACAGATGATTTTATAATATTTTCAATTTGATAAGGTTTTAAACTGTTATCAATACTCAACATAAGTCCAGCTAAAGCAGAAACAAAAGGCGCAGATAGAGACGTCCCTTTTTGATAAGAATATCCATAATAATTCCCAACTGGGTTAAGTATTCTGATATACCTTCCCGGCGCTGATACATCTATTGAATCACCATAATTGTAATCATAATAAACTAAAGAAGAATCCAGACTATCAGTAGCAGCTACTCCTATTACGTTTGCATCCCAGGCAGGATACAATTCATAAGGACCAGGACCACCACATTGCACTACTAGTTTATTACCTCCTGCTGCAACAATAACAACTCCCTGACTTATTGCCCACTCTATTGCATCTGAAACACTTTGAAACCGTGAGGGACAGGCGTATTGTAAAGTACTGTCATAAAATGATGTATGAAAACTGCAATTAATAATATCAGCACCTAATTCTACTGCTGTTGTTATGACTGTAGGTAAAGTTAATAATGTTGAATCTTGATGGTCAGAAAAATATCTAAATCCCATTAGAGATAATTGCCACCCCAAACTTGCAACACCACTCTCATTATCAGTTGAAGCTCCAACTACGCCTGCCACAGAAGTACCATGCGCTGCCGAACCATAATAGCTTTCATCCCAATAAACATATTTATCAGCAATTTCTGGATGATTAAAATTCACACCTTTCGATTCAATAATTGCTATCTTAATCTGGGAGTCACCTTTATTAATTTCCCATGCTTGAGGTGCTTTAATTTTAGCTAGTGACCATTGTTCTCCAGCTTGGTATAATGAGTCATTTGGTTCTATATTTTCCACTATTTGTATGGGACCATGGACATATTCAACAATACTCATATTTTTAAGAGTATAGACGACACTGTCAACCGGAATAAAATTAGTAAATTTTACTGTAAACAACTGCGACAGATCAGGTACGACTACAAGTTCACCGGAACGCTTATTAGTTCTAATATTTTCTCCCCAAACACTATTAGGAACCTGTTTAATAAAATAAAAATCACCATAATTTGAACTGAGATTTTGGAACGACTCAATTACATTCGGAAATTCAACATTAAGTCTGTTCATTGACAAAATCCTTTCACCTGACTGAGATGGTAAAATGTTTTTGTTAAATTTTACTGTGATGCGGTCTGAAAATTTTATACCATTTTCAAAGATAATGGGGGCTTCTGATACTATATTTGTAGGTTGTGAATATAATTGACATAGGACTGTGGATAAGATTAGTATCGTTTTTCGAACACAATAATTATTAATAATAAACATCACAAATTTCCCTGGTACATAACTAAAATAGGAAAATTGAATTTGTTAAATATTATTCCTGGTTCAGGTACAATAATTTCATCAATTACACCATTATAGTTATGAATAAGATGACTTTTCAATCCAAATGGTATTTTACTGATATTGTAATATCCTATCTCAGCAAAAATAGCTGGTATATAATAATATTCACCTGGTTTTATTGTAAAGTAGCCAGGTATGCATGGGGGTGATGGGGTACCCTCCACACATAATGAAAGCCATGTTGTAACATTTAACGTTTCCATTGTGTTTAATGTATCATAACCCCTATCAATATCAGATTCTTCAAAATAATATAACGATGAGTCATCATCTAATATGTTATAAAGCACCCAGTCTCTTACATTAGTTGAATTTTGATCACTTCTTGTTCCTAAAATAATTGTAGAATCGGATAAATTTGTTATAAATAAATTTCCGAGAAGAGTGTCAAATTCTACTACTTGATTCTGGTTAAAACTCATTGACAGGTTTATTAGCTGCTCTAATTCAATATCAACTAATGTTTGAGAATTTCCTTCATCTTGAGTGTTAATAATAATATCATTGCCCTCTATATCAACTACAAAAGAATCAATTTCATAGTAAGCATGATAAAAATATAATGGATAACTACCATCAATATTTACTGTATCATGAAGAGATAAAGAATAAAACCCCTCTTCATCTGTAACAGTACTAACTTCAGGCCCATTCAGATATACCACCACACCAGAATGATCGGTTTGATTTTCAAGAATAACGCGTCCTTGGATTTTATTGGGAGATATTTGACTTTTCGTATCGCCCCCGCACCCGATAATTAATAACAGACATAAAAAGTACAAAATATTTTTAAATTTCCCCCCCCTAAACTTTTCAAATTGATCGTTGTTTAACATCGTTTGCGCCTTATTATAATATAGCCTTTCTAGTATTCATCATTAACCAATACAATTATAACATTCCCAAATGTAATTTAGCAGATTCAGACATCATTTCCTGATTCCACTGCGGTTCCCAAACAAGTTCAACATTCGCATCATTTACATGGGGTAATCCCTCAATTTTACTTTTTACTTCATCCGCAATGACCCCACCCATGCCGCAGCCGGGAGCTGTCAGTGTCATTTTTACAGTAACATTGACTCCGCCTTCTTTGATTTCTGTAACATCACAGGAATAGATAAGTCCCAGATCAACTATGTTGACTGGAATTTCCGGGTCGTAACAGGTTTTCATAGCATCCCAAACCATATTTTCGCTGAAAGGTATTTCAGTATTTTTTTCCGAACCATGATCAACAGATTCCTGTCCGATGGCGTCGGCATCTTTATTATCAACGCGGAACATATTGCCGTTAAAAAAGACTGTATAACTTCCGCCCAGCGCTTGAGTAAGCCGTACCTGATCACCTTCTTTCAAAGTGGATTTCACACCATATGGAATCATGGTGACTTCGCAGTTTCGTTTTACCGTTATGAGTTCATTTGTATCCATAATTGATTCCTTTTATTCTGTCACTGCTGTTTTGTGTTTTTCTTCCAATGCATTTTTCAGTGTGTGCCAGCAGAGAATGGCGCATTTCACACGGGATGGATATTTATGAACACCTTCCATCACAGAAAGTTTTCCCATTTCCTGACCGTTGTTGTTGCCTGATGTTACCATTTCGTGATAAGCATCGAACAGGTCATGCGTTTCATCTATGGTCTTTCCTTTAAGTGTAGTTGTCATAATGGATGTTGCAGCTTTGGAAATAGCGCAGCCCGAACCGAGAAAACTGATATCCTGAATTACATTATTATCCACGTCAGCATAAATGGTTAACTGATCACCGCAGAGAGGGTTGAATCCTTCGGCGGTTCTGTTGGCATTTTCCATGGACCGGAAATTCCGGGGACTCTGGTTGTGGTCCAGAATCATTTGCTGATACAATTCTCGTAAGTTATCCATCACTTCTCCAATTTTCCTCGCAGAGTCCTTTGGACATTTATCCAATTATCCAATAACAATTGTACATACCCCTTAACATTTGTGGTTGATATTTTATCCACCAATTCATTGGCAAATCCGTGGATCATCAGCAATTGAGCAGTCTTAATATCTAATCCCCGAGTACGAAGATAAAAAAGAGCATCTTCATCCAGTTGTCCGGTTGTGGATCCGTGAGTGCATTTTACATCATCTGCATATATTTCCAGTTGTGGATTAGAATTCACCATGGTGTGATTAGACAGAAGTAAATTATTATTTGACTGTTTTGCATCTGTTTTTTGTGAATCTTTTCTAACAATAATTCTACCGTTAAACACGCCCCGGGATTTATCCCTAAATATTCCTTTATACAACTCACTGCTTGTGCAGTTGGGTTTGGCGTGATCAAGAATTGTATGGCTGTCATTATGCTGCTGATCATTTGCAAGGTTTAATCCATTCATTGTACAATGGGCGCCTTCTCCGTTAAGGATTGTGTTAAGATTATTTCGAACCAGTTTACCGCCTGAAGAAAATAAAAATGTGTTTACAGTACTGTTAGATTCCTGATTAATGTGAGTGGATGAAATGTGATCGGAATGAGAATCTTCCCGCTGTAGTTTGACATGATTGAGTTGTGAATTTTCTTTTGCAAAAATCTCCGTTACAACATTGGTGAGGTAGGGATTTTTATCCAATCCAACGTAATCTTCAATAACACCCGCTTGGCTGTTTTGCCCGGCAACGATCAGGTTTCTCAAGTGATACACAAGGTGGTTTTCGGGTGGAGCCATGACATACAAAATTTGTATTGGCGTAGCCACTTTTTGACTTCCCGGAATACGAATGAAAACTCCACACTCCATGAATGCAGTGTTTAATGCCGTGAATGCATGATCGTGGTAATTGGCTGTTTTTCCCAAATAAAAAGAATCTTTTTCATTAATATCTCTTAATTCCTTTATTTCTATGGAACCTAGATTCTCAGCCGGTGAAGAATATTCAGGAATGTAATTCCCGTTTATAAAAACAATTCGGTGACAACCATCAATATAGTGTGACTCTATTACTTTCCGATCAATGTCAAAATCTTTCGCAGTGGAGCGGTTGTAGTACGTTTTGGCGATAAAATCAACATTGGTATTTTTCCATTCCTCCAATTTCGTGGTGGGGAAGCCAAGTTCCGTAAACCGGCTCATGGCTGACTGCCGCAGTTTTTTCAGTGTTTCCACTTGATTCGAATAGTCGTTGTTCAATAGTGATGAAAATTCGCCGGCATACTGATCAACGGTATCTGAAACTTCCTTAACTCGTGGTTTAGATGTCATGCCGGGACTTCCTCCTCTTCAATCCCGCGGTATCCTTTTTCCTCCAGTTCATTGGCGAGCTCTTTTCCGCCGGAACGGACAATTCTGCCTTCTTTTAGGACGTGAACAAAATCGGGTTCCATGTATTGGAGAATCCGCTGGTAGTGTGTGATAATGAGAATTCCCCTGGATTTGCTGCGGAATGCGTTGACACCGTCAGCCACAATTTTCACGGCATCGATATCGAGCCCGGAATCTGTTTCATCCAGCACAGCCAGTTTTGGTTCGAGGGCAAGCATCTGCAGGATTTCGTTACGCTTTTTTTCTCCTCCCGAAAAACCGTCATTCACTGAACGAGTGAGGTAAGATTCATCCATTTCCACCTGCTGCAGTTTATCCTTGATAAATGCGAGAAAATCCACCGCATCCATTTCTTCCTGACTGTTGTGTTTTCTTACTGCATTCACCGCCGCTTTCAGAAAGTATGTGATATTGACGCCGGGAATGACAACGGGGTACTGAAAGGACATGAACACACCCTCCAGCGCTCTTTCTTCCGGTGACAAATCCAGCAGGTTTTTGCCGTTATAGAGAATTTCACCTTCGGTAACCTTAAACATTTCTTTGCCTGCTATTACGCTGGCAAGTGTGCTTTTTCCGGAACCGTTGGGTCCCATAAGAGCGTGGAGTTCGCCGGCGTTAATGGACAGGTTGATACCATTCAGGATTACTTTTCCTTCAACGCTTGCATGTAAATTTTTAATCTCTAACATTTTTAACCTTCACCTCTGTTAATACTAAAAACAAGTCGGTAGAATTGACTCATCCTACACTTCCTTCAAGACTTACCTCTAACAATTTCTGTGCTTCCACAGCGAATTCCATGGGCAGTTCACGGAAGACTTCTTTGCAAAAACCGTTCACAATCATGGAAATAGCATCCTCTGTGGAAATGCCCCGCTGATTACAGTAGAAAAGTTGATCCTCACCAATTGTGGAGGTGGATGCTTCATGTTCCATCTGCGCGGTTGGGCTACGGACATCAATGTATGGAAATGTGTGAGCGCTGCATTTGTCCCCAATGAGAAGGGAATCGCACTGAGAATAGTTCCTTGAATTGTCAGCGTTCTTCATAATCTTAACACCTCCCCGGTAAGTATTCTGCCCGTGCCCTGCTGAAATTCCTTTGGAAATAATAGTGCTTTTAGTGTTTTTCCCCATGTGGATCATTTTGGTGCCGGTATCTGCCTGTTGATAATTATTGGAAAGCGCGACGGAATAAAATTCACCAGTGCTGTTATCACCTTTCATGATGACGCTCGGGTACTTCCATGTGATGGCGGAGCCGGTCTCAACCTGGGTCCATGAGATTTTTGAATTGTCTTCAAGGCACAATCCGCGCTTGGTGACAAAATTGAAGATACCGCCTTTGCCCGTTTCTGGATCGCCGGGATACCAATTCTGAACAGTGGAATATTTGATTTCCGCATCCCTGTGGGTGATGAGTTCCACCACTGCGGCATGGAGTTGATTTTCATCCCGCATGGGGGCGGTGCATCCTTCCAGGTAGCTTACGTAACTCCCTTCATCGGCAATAATGAGTGTTCTTTCGAATTGCCCGGTATTGGCAGCGTTGATGCGAAAATAGGTGGAAAGTTCCATGGGGCATCTCACTCCTTTGGGAACGTAGACAAAACTACCATCGCTGAAGACTGCTGAATTGAGTGTAGCGAAAAAGTTGTCTGTATATGGAACCACCATTCCAAGATATTTTTTGACAATTTCCGGATGGTTCTGAACTGCTTCACTGAATGAACAGAAAATAACGCCGTGCTTTTCCAATTCTTCCTTAAATGTGGTTGCGACGGAAACGGAATCAAATACGGCATCCACTGCCACACCAGCCAGCATTTTTTGCTCTTCAAGGGGAATGCCCAGTTTCTCGTATGTTTTCAGAAGTTCGGGATCCACTTCATCCAGAGATTTCGGTCCTTCGCCGTCTTTCTTGGGAGCAGCGTAGTAGCTGATTGATTGGTAGTCAATGGGATTATAAGACACCTTTGCCCAGGTTGGTTCAGTCATTTTCAGCCAGTTTTTGTAGGATTTCAACCTCCACTCGGTCAACCACTCTGGTTCGTTCTTCTTTGCAGAAATGGCACGGACTGTATTTTCATCGAGTCCCGGTGGGAGTGATTCCTGTTCAATATCGGTAACAAAACCGTATTTGTATTCCTGCTTCAGCCGGTTTTCAATGGTTTCTTTATGGGTGTCTTTTCTATTTTGAATAATGTTTGTTTCTTGTGACATAATTCTCTCTTAAAATAATTTTTTCAATATTCAGGTTTTCCTATCTGACAACCACAAACTTACAGGTGAAAATTAACTTGAGTCAAGGAAAATAAGATTATTATAGTCCTATATAAACTTAATAAAATTTCTTGATATTTTTACATCGAGAACTGGATCATGAAACTACAGTAATAGGGTATTTATCCTGCTTTGTAACAGTGCCGATAATAACAGCAGGATTGGGCGAATTATCATTGAATTCAGCAACAAATTTTTGTGCATTGTCTTGAGGAAGCGAAATGAGAAGTCCCCCGGATGTTTGCGCGTCTGCCACCATCAATTTCTGGTGCTCCTTAAGTTCATAACGGAAATTGACTTTCGGGGAGACATAGTTGAAATTCCGTTTTGTACCGCCGGGAATGATTCCATCCAGTGCAAGATTCTCCACCCCATCAATAAATGGTAAGTTAGAAAAAGAAATTTCTGCAGAAACTTGACTCGCCCTGCACATTTCCAGTAAATGTCCCAGAAGACCGTAACCTGTAACATCCGTAGCGGCTGATGCACCATGTTTTGCCATGAGTGATGATGCCAGTTCATTTAATTGTATCATGACTGCGGTGGCTTCTTCAATCAATGATTTTTCAGCCACCCCCTTTTTTATTGCAGTGGCAATAATTCCTGTTCCCAGTGGTTTTGTTAAGACAAGTGAATCACTGGGGTTTGCAGTGGAATTTTTTACAAGTTGGTTTTCATCGACGTCACCTGTAACGACCAACCCATACTTTGGTTCTTTATCATCAATTGAATGCCCGCCCACAATAGAGATGCCTGCTTCTTTCGCTTTGTCACCGCCGCCTTTTAAAATTTCTGCAAATACTTCTTTCGGTAGGTCATTAATAGGAAAGGCAGCAATATTCAGGGCAAACATTGGTTTGCCTCCCATAGCATAAATATCGGAAAGAGAATTGGCAGCAGCAATCTGTCCGAAGTCATAGGGATCATCTACAATGGGCGTAAAGAAATCCACTGTCTGAACCAGAAGCCGGTCACCATCCAGGCGCACCACAGCGGCGTCGTCAGCGTCTTCAAAGCCCACAACGACCCGATCATCATCTACTTTCGGCAATTGACTCAGAACCTGAGTCAGGTCCTCAGGACCTATTTTACACGCTCAGCCGGAGCCGTGGCTCAGTGTAGTCAGCCGTTTCATTTCTGCGCTTACAATCATTTTAATTTGCTCTTAACAACATTTTTTGTAATTAGTTAATAAAAACGGACCAAAGCGGATTTTATTCAACCATCATTTCGCTTAATTTTTTTACGTCATCAATACTTTCAATTTTCACATGGGTTAAATATTCAAGGTGGATGGACTTAAAAGCGAACCGGATGGAGAGCTGATCAATGTAGCTTTTCAGATCCAATGGGAAGTGATGCATTTTTAATGTGACCGCTTTCGCCGGATAATCGGGATATGTCTTATTAAGTGTGTGTAGGGTTGAACCGTTCGATTCCATTTCATTTCGGATTTCCCGGATGTCCTGCATGAGTATATTGTCTTTGAATTCCCACGGCGCTGTTTCATCCTGAATGGTTGAAATGAATCGGTATCCATTTTTAAAACATTTCAGGAAATATTTGCTGTATTTTTTCCCTCCCAGCGTCTCTTCCAGGAATTTCTGGACGTGTATTTTTCTTTCTTCAACGAACTTTGCCCAGATTCTGAAATGAGGTCTGTAAAGAAAATAACCGAATGGCGTTTTAAGAGAATTCTGCTGATTGAAAAAATTCTTCACATCATAGGTGAGCCGTCTGAGACGGTGGCGAATTTCTGCCGGGAAAAGATGATAAACAGGAGAAATGTTATTGATTTCCCCATCCTTCAGGAAGTCAGATGAAATTTCCAGCTCGCTCACATGAATGGAATATGATTTTTCAACTCCCTGCACGTTCACAGAAATAAAAGCGCCCAGGTCGGACAGTTTAATCAGATTATCAATTGCCAGATCAAATTCCGGCAGCGTGGATATGGACGGAATAGTAGGCGTTTTAAACAGTTCCGGGAATAATGCTAACTGGCTGGAGTGTTCTTTAATCGTCATAACAGCAGAAGTTTAATGATGTTAAACGCAATATGCAACAATGGGGTGAAAATCATAAAACGTGAAATTTCTACTTTTTATGTGTGAAAATTTTAACTCCAAAAACAATAAAAAAGTTAACCAATTTCTTTTGGAATAGGGATTGTTCATGGTAAATTGAAGTCTAGAATTTGTCGAGACAGAAATAGTATTTATCATCAAAGTTGGGAATTAATACAGGGTAACCAAATAAAGAGATGGCTGTAAAAGATAAAAAAAAGAATCAGACACCCATAAAACTTGAAAGTGTTGTGGTTCGTTTTGCCGGGGACTCTGGTGATGGTATGCAGCTTACCGGAAACCGTTTTACATCTACGGCTGCCATCATTGGTAACGATCTCGGAACCTTCCCGGATTTTCCTGCGGAAATACGCGCGCCTGCCGGGACTCTTGCGGGGGTCAGCGCCTTTCAGGTTCAGTTCAGCAGCAAGGACATTTTTACTCCCGGTGATCAGTTGGACGTGCTGGTGACCATGAATCCTGCAGCTCTGAAAGTGCATCTCTCCGAATTGAAAAAAGGCGGAATCATTATTGCAAATAAATCAAATTTTAAACCCAGGAATTTGAAGCTTGCCGGGTATGAGTCCAATCCGCTGGAAGATAAAACACTGTCTGATTATAAAGTCTATGACATTGAAATCAGCAATCTGGTAGCAACAGCACTTGAGGATAAAGGTCTCAATGCCAAGACCATTGACCGAACAAAAAACATGTTTGCACTTGGGCTCATGTACTGGATTTTCAACCGCCCGCTTGATCCCACAATTGAATGGCTTGATAAAAAATTTGCCAAACGCCCGGAACTGGCTGAAGCCAATACTATTGCTCTAAAAGCAGGAAACAATTTTGGTGATATTACAGAAATTTTCCCCTCATCTTATGAGGTAGGTCCCGCTCCGTTAAAACCGGGGTTATACCGCAATATTACCGGAAATCACGCTGCTGGTCTTGGATTGGTGGCTGCGGGCAAACAATCAGGACTTCACCTCTTTTTCAGCGGTTATCCAATTACACCTGCTAGCGAAATTCTACACCAACTTTCACTGTATCGTAATTTTGGTGTAAAAACATTCCAGGCAGAAGATGAAATCGCCTCAGTGGGAGCGGCAATCGGTGCCGCCTTTACCGGAAACCTGGCTGCCACCGCATCCTCGGGTCCGGGGATTGCTTTGAAAGGAGAAGCCATCGGCTTGGCTGTTATTACAGAACTACCGCTGGTGGTTTTAAATGTTCAGCGCGCAGGACCCAGCACCGGAATGCCCACAAAGACTGAACAGGCAGACCTGTTTCAGGCAATGTGGGGACGTAACAGCGAATCTCCATTACCTGTCGTTGCTCCCATAACTCCGGGGGACTGTTTTTATTCCACTTATGAAGCGTGCCGGATTGCCGTAAAATATATGACTCCGATCATGGTTCTTTCGGACGCTTATCTTGCCAATGGATCGGAGCCATGGATAATTCCTAAACTGAAAGATTTGAAGGATTTCAAAGTGAAATTTGCCGTTGATCCAGGCGAGGATGGTGTATTCCATCCATTCGAGAGGAATGAAAAAACACTTGCCCGTCCGTGGGGGCTGCCGGGAACGGTTGGACTTGAACACAGAATCGGCGGTCTGGAAAAAGAAAACATTTCCGGAAATGTTTCCTACGATCCGGACAACCATCAATTGATGACTGACCTTCGCGCACAAAAAGTGGCAGGTGTAGCAAAAGAAATTCCGCCATCTGAAATTTATGGCGACAAAACAGGCGATCTACTGATTCTTGGCTGGGGAAGTTCCTATGGCGCCATACGGTCGGCGGTAGAAAAACTGCGGGAAGATGGAAAAGCAGTTTCCCATGTTCAAGTTCGCTGGATGAATCCGCTGCCGCCTGATCTTGGAGAAATTTTGCTGAAATTCCAGAAGGTGCTCATTCCGGAAGTGAATACGGGCCAATTCATCAAACTGATCCGTTCGGAATTTCTTATTGATGCAGTTGGGCTGAATCTGGTAAGAGGTAAGCCGTTCACAAAATCACAAATTATGGAAAAAGCGGAAGAATTGTTATGAGGCAGAAATGAGTGAAGCAAAAGTACAGACTCCCCTGACGCGGAAAGATTTTATATCGGACCAGGATGTGCGGTGGTGCCCCGGCTGCGGGGACTATTCCATCCTGGCGCAGACACAGAAAACATTCCCCGACCTTGGAGTGCCGAAGGAAAAAATTGTGTTCATTTCAGGAATTGGGTGTTCCAGCCGTTTTCCTTATTATATGAATGCGTTTGGTTTTCACACCATCCACGGAAGGGCGCCTACCATTGCATCTGGTGTAAAGCTTGCAAATCCCGAACTTTCTTTGTGGGTAATCACCGGTGACGGAGACGCCATGAGTATCGGCGGAAACCACTTAATCCACGTGCTTCGCAGGAATATTGATATGAACATTGTTCTGTTTAATAATAAGATTTACGGCCTTACAAAGGGCCAGTATTCCCCTACCTCAGAACTGGGAAAGGTAACCAAATCCACACCCTACGGGTCACTTGACAGGCCCTTCAACCCGCCTGCATTGGCGCTGGGCGCCGCATCAACATTCGTTGCCCGCTCCATTGATAAGTGGACAACCCATCTCCAGTACTCGCTAAAGCGGACTCACCAGCACAAGGGTACTGCCTTCTTGGAAGTGTACCAGAACTGCAACATCTTTAACGACGGCGCATTTGCGGAAATGACCGACAAGGAAGTAAAGAATGATAACGTGCTGGTGCTGGAAAACGGAAAGCCAATGGTCTTTGGCAATGAACATAATAGAGGCATCCGGTTAGATGGATTTACTCCGGAAGTGGTAACAATCGGCAAGGATTATTCAGAGGACGATCTGCTGGTTCACAATGAACAAGACAAAAACCTTGCAGGAGTCCTGGCTAATTTCACCAACAATGATGAATTCCCCACTCCTATCGGCGTGCTTTACAGGGAAGATAAGCCAACCTATGAAGATTTGCTGATTGATCAGATCGCTACCGCAAAAGAAAAACTTGGAGAGGGTGATATCGAAAAACTCCTCAGTGCAGGAGATTCGTGGGAAGTCAAATAACTTGACTTAAGGTTGAACGCAGGTTACTTTCCTTCCGATTAAGAGGAATAGAATATACCTGTGAATAGTTACAAAAATTTCAAATACATAACTTTCGTTTTATTATTTTGTATTTTAACCTATTCCTTCTCTCAATCATTTCAAATTCTGGGTGATGTAAACAACGATGGAACGGTGGATGTTTCTGACATTGAACAGACCATTCAGATAATACTTGGAGTACCACCCAATGACTATGAACTGTGGGCAGCAGATGTAAACCACGATGAATTGATTGATGTATTTGATATTGTATTAATGGTAACAATGATTCTGGGTATTGATTGTCCTGACGATTATCATCCATGTTTTTACAATCTCCTCGAATGTTGTTTTGATACAACAAGCCACAATTTCACGTGGACAATGGATACACTCGGTATATACAATAGTTATCTACTTGACGTTGCAATCATAAATGAGAATGACATATGGGCTGCCGGTGAAATCAAATTGGATTTGTATGGGTATGAAAAATTTAATGCTGTTCATTGGAATGGTAGTGAATGGGAATTTTGGCGTATTGTACCTGAAGGATTTGCTTATTCAAGTAATTTATCTGTATTTGCCTTTTCAAGTGATGATGTATGGATGTGTTCTACAGGCCCGATGCATTGGAATGGAGAAGAGTGGACTGCTTGGGGCGTGGCAGGTGGTTGGCCCTACAATGTGGGGTGGATAAAAGCCATGTGGGGAACATCATCATCAGATCTATATTTTATCGGCAATGACACAAGTGGAAGCAATATCGTACACTATGATGGTGTTAATTTTGAAATGATGGATAACCCCACAGAAACATGGTTAATTGATATTTGGGGCAGTCCTGATGGCAGTGTGGTATGGGCATGCGGGAAAGAAGTTTTTGAACCCTATGTGCTATTGAGACTTCAAAACGGAGAGTGGGAAATAGTCATTGAAAAAGAAAATGTTTCCACATTTTATCCTGACTCAATTTCCGGTGCCATGTACAGTGTTTGGACACCATCAAATGACAGTGTCTATGTATTAACTTCATATTCCCTTTATAGATGTCCGGCTAATACCAGTGGTGAGGGCACTGCCATTTGGCAGGGAAATACATCCCAATGGTCGAACGTAAAAGTACGCGGCAATAGTGAATTTGATATCATTACAATTAGTGAGCCCGGATGGTATTGGCATTTTAATGGAAATAACTGGAATTTTCATGATATGTTGAATCAATATGATATAATTCGGGGCGCTAATTATAAAAATAATGTTGCTGAAATAGTTGGTGTAGATTATTATGGAATATTTAACTCAAGAGGTTTGATCTATACTGGAATTAGAGAAAGGTAGGTAAAATAAAATGGTGCTAAGAATATTCAATTTTATTAAAATTTGTGTAATGGTTATTCCATCTGTTGCTATACAATTCCTTTTTGCACAAACCTATAGTTATAGTGGACCAGAAATTGGCAGTAGTGATCCCGGAGTTGAGATGTGTGTAGATGAATTACCTGACATATCAGAACCCTTAGATGTTTCAGATCAAATTGCACCTAACATTGAACAATTTTGGGGAGAAGATTCACTGGATGAAATATTTGAAGAACCACTCATCCATACTAAACCAGTTTTAGATAGTTCTGTATCAGGAGAATATGGTAGCAGGTCTGAGGAATTATATGTGGATTTTGAAGGTATTTTTAATACAGGAACTCAACCCCCTGATCCTGTAATTGCAGTTGGAGATAATTATATTGTACTTGTGGTAAATCATTCAATTGCAATTCTCAATAAAGATGGAGAATTTGTAAAGCAAACTACATTGGGAACTTGGTTCGAGAATGTTGATCCTGCAGGAGATGACTATATTTTTGACCCAAAGGTAATTTATGATCATTATTCAAACAGGTGGGTTGTTCTTGGTTTAACCAAAACTAATGATGAGTCAGCCTACATGGTTTCGTTTTCACAGACCTCTGATCCAACAGGTTGCTGGTATAATTATAATCTTAATGCTAAAGTAAATGGCGAACTATTTACCGATACTGATCCAGACTATCCCGGATTAGGTTTCGATCAAGATTTGATAGTAATTACTTCAGATCAATGGTTATCAGGCACTTATGATTTTGCGAGAGTTCGAATTATTGATAAATCTGAACCTTATAGCGGAAACATTATCCGATGGGTTGATTTCTGGGATTTTAAATATTGGATCAGTCAAACATCAAGAACAATAAAACCGGCACATCATTTTGGTGATAATAATGGGATTTTTTATTTATTCCACACCAAGGGTATAAGTGGTGGTGCAGAAGTTGTTTATTGGTTTATTAAAGAACCATTTAATCCTATTCCCACTGTTGATAGAAAAATAATTTCTGTTGACCCATACTCACACCCCGGTAATGTACCACAAAAAGATGTCGGAGATGAAGAATTATTAATACATTTTGGTTGCCTAACACAAGACATTACATACAGAAATGGGAAAATATATTCAGTATTCTCAACAAAATATGATTGGGGTAGTGGTGATGTTGGAGCAATAAGATATTTGATCATAGATACTAATGTTGGAGTTTTGGTTGATGATATTACCTACGGTTCAGATGGGTTATACTATTTCTATCCAAACATATATACGGACAGTGATGAAAATGTATTATTGGTATTTAACAGATCCGGAGAAACTGAATATGCTGGAGTACGATGGACATTCAGACTTGCTTCAGATGGGTGGACCAGGCCTTCCTTTGAACTTAAAAGTGGCGAGGGTCCTTATTATAGACCTAACGATTGGCAAAATCGGTGGGGAGATTACACCGGTATTGCTATTGATCCTACTGATTCAAAGCTAATTTGGTTTTACGGTGAATGGGCAACAACCGTTCACGATGAATGGGGTACATGGGTAGGCGCTTTCAAATTTTTACCTGTAGATGTTCCTGTAGTTTTTAGTAACATGTACGGGAATGTTAATGCAGGAGGATCACTTTTGGTGAATGAAAATGTAGAAATTGAATCCGGTGATACATTTTACATGATGAATGAAACATCAAATAAAGTAAAAACGATGAATGAAAGATTTGAGAATTGGAACAACAATGAGTTTACAATAAAGCATAATAATTGGAATTATAATAGATTAGATTATATCTTGACACATCATTTTGAACTTGAGCAGAATACTCCACAAAACCAGGTTGCATATTTTGAAAAAATTGATGAAGTAGTTTTTTCTTTACTACCTTCTGATATTATAGAAACGACCTTACCTGTTGAAATAAAAGATCCATGGTGGATGGACCCTATATCCGGCGATCAGCCGGGCACATTTCAGGTTATACAAAATGATGGATCTCATGAAGTATTTTTAAACCAGGGAGGATATGATCCAAACAATTTACAATTTCCTTATTATTCAATTTGGTCACCACTCTCTATTGAATATGAAAATGATTTATGGGTGTTTAATCAATGGGAATCTAACCCGGGTGCCAGTTCATTATTTAGTGATAATGAATTATTCTGGGCTGACATCCTATTTGATCGATTTAATTTTCAAATAACTGCAAATTATATAACATACCCAGAAATCGGAATGTCAAATGAATATAATACCGGTTGGAACTTGGTAGGTTTGCCATTACAGGTAGTTAATTCATTAGTTATTTCGGTATTTCCAAATGCTATTCCTGGTTCTTTATTCTCGTGGTCAGGTGGTACTGAGAATACTTATCAAAATGAAAATGGACTTAACTGGGGTAAAGGGTACTGGATCCAATTTCCATATGAAGTTTCAAATACTATAAATGGAATGCATTATACCAGGTCTGTAAATGAATTGCAAGAAGGTTGGAATTTAATTTTGACACTTGGATAGACATGGTTTACACATTGGTAATTTAAGTTAACTTTTTT
>CAYXUG010000030.1:0-26323 GCA_964468655.1 uncultured bacterium
ATGGCTTCTTTAACTCCCAAAACTGTAAACCATGTCTATGGTAAGACACTAAAATCAAAATACTTAAAAACAGATTCTGATATGTAATGAGTACCAAAAATTAACCAAGTATCAACCTTATTCTTTTTGACATTTAACAGGTTGATTGAATTGTCAATTGAACCGCCGTTTATAGCATTTACGCCACTATCGGTTAATTTGATACTTAACTCTTCAGAGGAGTAAAAAGTATCATGATCTGAGGTTGTTGTAATAATCATTTGAAAAAAATCTTGTAAATATGATCCAATTTCCTCTATTTGTTTTTTGCTTTTAAATGCACACAACCCCCCAAATGTGGAGTCAGGATATAGTTCTTTTAACGAACTGGTGACTGCCATTATTCCATGGGGATTATGTGCTGTATCATAATATATCGGAGGATCATTTGATAAAAGTTGGAGCCGACCAGGCCACTTTACCTCTGAAAGTCCCTTTTGAACAATCTCTTTTTTTAATCCGCTTTCAAACACCTGACATACAGTAATTGCAGTTTGTGCATTTTCTGTTTGATGATGACCCGCTAATGGGACTGTCAATTGTTGACCATTGATTTCAAACGAAGTGTTTTTAACATCTAATTGAATGTTTTTTACCGGGGAAATTTCTGAAGATTGATATATTCCTATATCCAATTTTTCAGCTTCTTCGAAAATAATTTTCATAACTTTGTCAGATTGTTTGCTGGTTACTGTTGACACACCCTTTTTTAAAATACCGCATTTTTCTCTGGTGATCGATTCCAAATTGTATCCTAGAAATTCCATGTGGTCAAAATCAATGGGAGTGAAAACGGTAAGTACCGATTTGACTGTATTGGTTGAGTCAAGCCTCCCTCCCATTCCAACTTCAACAACGGCAATATCAACATTGTTGTGGGCAAAATATGACAGTGCCAACGCACTTGTTGTTTCGAAAAATGTCGCTTTTAACATTTGAATGTTATGTCGCTGTTCCTTAAGAAAATCGACAATATAATTGTCGCTCACCGAACAGCTATTTATTCGTATTCGTTCGTTATAGTGTACCAGGTGAGGTGAAGTAAACAGTCCCACCTTTCTTCCAGATTTTCCCAGGATGGAAGCAATCATTGCGGATGTTGAACCTTTACCGTTTGTCCCCGCCACATGGATGACAGGGAGATTGTTCTGGGGATTACCGCATTTTGATAAAAGGGCTTTGGTTCTGTGAAGCCCAACTTTGATTCCGAGTCTCCTTAAAGAAAAAAGATAATTTAATGTTCCGTTATCGAGGGAAGTCATTTGTAGTGATTGTTTAGAAATTTAATCTATATTGGCTAAAGACACTTCTTTAAGGTCTTTGCCGATGAATCTTTTTCCCAATTCCTCGAATTTTTGAGGGAAATCCGTAACGAAATATTTGATGGTGGGGTCAGCATTTTCTGCTAATAAATTATTTTTTTCAAGAATCCTTTTTATTTCATTCGCCACCGATGTTGCAGAATCAACAAGTTTTACGTTTTTGTTCAATGATTCTTTTATTATCTTTTTCATGAGAGGATAATGGGTGCATCCGAGAATGACGACATCCACAAAACTCTCATTGAAAGTTTGGAGATATTCTTTTGCGATTTCAGAAGCGATAGGATGATCTGCCCAACCTTCTTCTACCAGCGGGACAAACAGCGGGCAGGGTTGTTCAGTGACTATACAGTTTGGATTGATTTCCTTTATTGCAGAATTATATGCACCTGAATGTATGGTAGCGTGTGTACCAATTACACCGATGTGATTGGATTTTGAGATATCAACAGCCGCTTTTGCGCCCGGCTCAATAACACCGATGATTGGGATTGAAGTCATTTCCAGCAAGACTGGAAGCGCCATTGCTGTGGCTGAATTGCAGGCGACCACCATAAGTTTAATATCCCTTTGGATTAGAAAATTGACAACTTGTTTCGATGAGGATATGACAGTTTCCGGACTTTTACTTCCATAGGGAAGTCGTGCTGTATCTCCGAAATAAAGTAGTGATTCGCTGGAAAGAAGTTTTCTTATTGCTTTTACAACGGTAAGACCACCTAATCCTGAGTCAAATACACCAATGGAATTGTTGTTCATCCTTTTGCTTCCTCTTTCACTATCTTTTCATATTTATCCTTAAATTGTCTTACGCCATTGTAAATAGATTGTGCAATACTCTGTCGATATCCGGGTTTTCTTAAATTTTTTTCTTCCTGTGGATTGGATAAAAATCCTACTTCCACCAAAATGTTCGGCATTGATGCGCCAACGAGAACATAAAATCCTGCCTGCTTAACTCCCCGGTCAGGTGATGGTATGCTTTTTCTCAACTCAGTCTGAATCATAGACGCTAAATCTTCACTTTCTTTCATAGATGCGTTTTGGACGAGTGAAGCAACGATAAAATTGTCCTTCAAAAGATTGTCGTAACGGGAGACTTCCTCCTCCATTTTGATAACAGCGTTTTCTCTTTCCGCAACATTCGCTGCATCTTCAGTTTTACCGGGCCTTAAAATGTAAGTTTCAAATCCCTTCACCCTTCTGTTTTTGTTTGCATTGGCATGAATACTGATAAAAAGTTTTCCATTATTATTGTTTGCTATTGTTGTCCTTTTCCACAGAGGTATAAAAACATCTTCTTCCCGTGTATAAACAACTTTTACATTACTGTATTTTTCGAGCAGTGTTCCTACTCTTCTTGCAATATCTAGTGTTACAAATTTTTCTGATAGACCGTAATGTCCGTTTGTCCCGCTATCCTTGCCGCCGTGTCCAGCATCAATGATGATTGTATTAATATACCATTGATCTCGTATCATTTTTATTTTTTCAGAACTGAAACTCAATGGTGTTCTCAGGGATAAAACGATTTCTTTCGGATCTTGATTTACATAGATTTCATTTCCCTCTATGGATGAGCGGAGTTGAAATGCAAATTGGACAGACTCTACCGATTGGTCAATATCAAAAGACCGGATAACTCCACTTGGAACTGTTCTTGAAAGAAACGTGGAATCTACTCTGCCCCCATTGATTGTTAAATAAAACCACCCATTTTTAGATGCCCACCCAGTAATCTTTTTTTCATTAAAAATTTTATTTGTTTTAAAACTGATAAGTGTACCATTTGCCTTTTCATTGAATGATATACCAACAATATTGAATATTTCAAGTTCAACTACAATCACATTACGATCTGATTCGTAGGTTATTCCTTTTGAAACATTTTGATTTAAAATTGACAGAAAAGATTTGATGGGAAGATAGATATCATTTCCATCGTAATGGGCAAAATGTGTCATCTGAAAAACTTTATCGTTAACATTGAGAAAACTGCTGTTGCTAGAGATTTTAACTCGATTATGATTGATATAAAAAACAGTTTTACCACGTTCAATATTCTGGAAGCTTCTTGCAGAAAGAGCCGCAATTAAATCATTTGTGGAGATGAAAAATGTATTTCCGAATTGTAGTGATTGAATTGACGAATGTTTATCAGGGTCATTTGGGAAATAAACTGAAATTTCTCCACAGATTGAGAGGGACAGGAATAAATTAAAATAAATGATAATATAAATTAATGTTTTCATTCTCAGGCTGGAATTTATTCAGATGTTGACTCAGAAGGCAATATCCATTTGAAATCCTCCGTCACTTTTTGGAATTGACCAAGAATGAGTTTCGTCGTCATACTGCCAGTTTTGCCTCATTCTAAATGAAAGATGACTATTTCTCTGAAAACTATACCTTAAAAACATTGCCAAAGATTGACCCTGTAAATAGAATGCTCTACTTCTTAATTCCCCCGGTAAATTCATATCCCAAACATATACCCGGGATGTATAATCTTCAGTATCATAACCAATCCAGTGGAGAGATAATTTGGCATTTTTCTTTTTGAGATGTGCTTTCAAAGAAAGAGATTTCCCTATACTGAAATTATTTTGATCTGTCGCATTTACCCAATCAAACTGAGATTGAATTTTTATCATAGGCAATACTTGTCTGGTTAATGATAGTCTCCATGACTCCTTTGATGTAATGAAAATTCCGTTAAATACAAAAGGATCATTGTATGTAATTGAACTTTCAACAGATTTTTCTTCTAACTTCCATCTTATGGAAAAGTTTATTTTCCGCCAACGGGCGGTTAATTGATTTCCTGTTTCAAAACCATTCACTGGTGCAAATGACTCAACACCGGAGACCTGCCTGTACATATCACCATAAGTGATTAATTTATACTTGCCTGCATTAATAATAATCACCTGATAGATCCCCATTTCATTGAGTTCACTGCTTCCCCATTCTCTGAATGGCTGAGTCCGGGGACTTGTAAATCCATCAGGATAAAATCTAAAACTGCTTAACCACTTCAAGGATTCGCCTGTCACAGAAAAGCCACTGATGTAAGCCAATTTATTTCCAGTTGAAGATGCCACTTCACCAAAGAGATTGAAATTATTTTTGTTCCATTTTCCATAACAAGACAGATATGAACTTGAGTTTAATCCAAGTGGTGTTTCGGTGATCATCCGCCATGTCTGAGAGGAATATATTGTTCCAAAAAGAAAATCACTTTTTTCATGATACCAACCGACCAATGCAATATTTTCATAAATATTGTGTTTTCTGTTTAATTCAGTCTCTGTTTGGTGGAGACCAGTATTCGATATAGACCTTAATACTCCGTCATCTATGGAGGCATCTCTTGGATTTGATGTTATGGAAATGAAAAAACGCCCCGCAGAAGTTGTATAATCTACTCCAACTCCCCTCAAAGACCAATACTCTGTTGTAGAACGATTTGGTTTGATGCCTTTGCCCACTTTTTGAAGCTGGCTGAAATTTTCCATTAATTTAACCTGTTTTGTTGTACGTCCAAATAAAAGCCCGTATCCGGTATGAACCTGATGATTTCCTAACGAAAATTTTACATTATTTCCTATTTTCAACAAGAGGTATCCGCTAACGTAATCAGTAAGTGTGGGCTCAAGAGGATCCCGTTCTATGATAAAGCCCGCTGTTATTGAGCGTAGTGTAAATTCAGATTGAAGCAACAATCTTTCATCTTCACCTGAGTTTGCCCATCTGCTTCTAAACCAGACAGACTTTTCACCAATTATTTTTATTGTTGATATAAGTGGTATTAATTGACGTCCCAAATTGGATATGTCTGGGATTTGAAGGACATCATCAATGGAATTGAAAATAGAGGTTACTTTCCGTGCAGCCAGAATAAGAGAAATATCACTTTGAGATAGAAGAGGCACATTGTCGAGCATTTTCTCTGATGCGGAGTTCAGATTTATCGGTTGGCGGGTATAATTTTCAAGTATCATGATTTCATCATCAGTAAGCATTGCTTCATCTTCATTCACTTCAAAATTCGTGAGAAAATCCTGAAGCGTTTGACTGACTAACAAGCCGCTAACGCAAAATGAAATGAAAACCAATCGTGTGGCTGAGTGATAGATGTGGATGAGTTGCGAAAGCATAGCTGACTTCTTGATTAAAAAGTGTGATAAGAAAAGCGCCTGTTATTTGTGTGGGGTGGTTTATAAATCCGGTACTTACTTGAACTTGTTTCAGCGGTTTAAACAAAACACCAAACTTGAACCTGGGTTCAAATTGAAGGTCTTTTTCAACTTCTACCATTGATAATAAATGATCACTGGGAGAATATGTAAATCCTGTGGCAATGACCTGTGGGAGATATTCTTTGGATATTCCAATCCGGGGTGTATTCAAATTGTGGTACAGCAGTGACCAATTTATGTCGGGATTAATATTGTAGGTTAATGAACTGGATATTCCAAATGAAGTGGTATTCCCATAATTTTTTATGGTTAACTGATAAACATTGAATAACAACCCAACCGTCAGAACGTTTTTTATTTTCCTCGAAGTTGAGGTTGAAAATGTGGTTTCCTTATAGAGTTGATTTCCCATTGAATGAAATCCTGATGTCAAATGATATGAATAAAAAGGTATATTTATAATTCCCCCATACTGTCTGAAATCTTTAATATTGAATGGAGAGGAAAAATAAAAACCGGATTTAATTTTATTGTGTGAATTCAATGCACCGGGGTGGATTAGATTTACAAGAGGTGAATTTTCAGAAATAAAGTAGGAATATCCGGCACCAATTTGGAGTGGAGAAAAAGTAGTTAATTCAAATGCCGGAAATAGGACGGAAGAAAAAATGATTATTTTTATTATCACCCTCATTAATTCAAATGTAATATGGTTTTAGTATAAATACAACACTGCAATTTTAATTCATTTTCACTTCTATTTTTAATTTAGAAGTGCGAAATTGCCCCCGCCTACCTCGTGGAAGATTATTAAATTTGAATAAATTGAAAAAAAAGTTTATGAAAAGGAAAATTAGAATTGTAATGGCAAAGCCGGGCCTTGATGGGCATGACCGGGGCATAAAAGTTTTAGCCCGCGCCTACAGAGACGCCGGTATGGAGGTGATTTATCTGGGACTAAGACAGACTCCGGAAATGATTGTGAATGCAGCGCTTCAGGAAGACTCCGAGGTCATTGCATTGTCTGTTTTATCAGGAGCTCACATGACAATGTTTTCCAACACATTGGATTTAATGAAAACAAAAGGCATGGATGATGTTCTTTTGGTGGGAGGGGGAATTATTCCAAAACAGGATATGGAAAAACTGGAGGGAATGGGTGTTGGAAAACTTTTTGGACCGGGTACACCAATAAAAGAGACGATCGATTTTATCGAAAATTGGGTAAAAGAAAACAAGTGGAAGAATGACTAAACGATTCGCCACCTTAAATGAATACAGGAAAAAAGCCCTTGAAGGAGGAGGCCCTGAACGGTTAAAAGTACAGCGAGAAAAAGGGAAATTAACAGCCCGAGACCGTCTTGAACTTTTGCTGGATGAAGGTTCGTTTCAGGAGACCGGTATATATGTGAAACACCGTTCATCTGATTTTGGATTGGAGAATAAGAAGTTTTTGGGAGACGGTGTGGTAACCGGGCACGGTATTATACACGGGAGGCAAGTTTTTGTTTTCGCTCAGGATTTTACGGTTATGGGTGGATCTCTTTCGGAGACCAATGCTCAAAAAATCTGCAAATTAATGGATCTTGCTTTAAAAGTAGGTGCCCCCATTATTGGATTAAACGATTCTGGAGGGGCAAGAATTCAGGAAGGAGTCGCTTCCTTAGGTGGATATGCTGACATTTTTCTAAGGAATACACTGGCTTCCGGTGTTGTACCCCAGATTTCCCTGGTTTTAGGTCCCTGCGCTGGTGGTGCTGTTTATTCACCTGCAATTACAGATTTTATAATTATGGTCAAAGGGACAAGCTATATGTATGTAACAGGTCCTAATGTGGTAAAGACAGTTACTCATGAAGATGTATCACACGAGGAATTGGGAGGTGCCACTACTCATGCTTCCAAAAGCGGTGTTGCACATTTTGCCTGTAAAAATGAGGTGGATGCGTTTGAAACTTTAAAAAAATTGCTGTCCTTTCTACCTCAAAATAATTTAGATGATTCTCCGGAAGTTGGTGAGAGAGATCCTGTGAACAAGGAAAATGAGGAACTGGATACGATTGTACCTGAAAATCCCAACAAACCTTATGATATGCACGATGTGATTTCCAGGGTGTTTGATACGGATAGTTTTTTGGCTGTGCATGAGCAATTTGCTCAGAATATCATTGTAGGATTTGGGAGATTAAATGGCAGAAATGTCGGTATTGTTGCGAATCAGCCCGCTCATCTCGCTGGTGTTTTGGATATTAATTCTTCGGTAAAGGGTGCCCGGTTTGTAAGGTTCTGCGATGCCTTTAATATTCCGTTGGTCGTCTTAGAAGATGTACCGGGATTTTTACCTGGGACGGAGCAGGAATGGGAAGGAATTATTCGTCATGGCGCTAAACTTTTGTATGCTTTCTGCGAAGCCACCGTGCCAAAAATAACCGTAATTACTCGAAAGGCATACGGTGGTGCATACGATGTTATGAACTCGAAGCATATTCGGGGAGATATGAATTTTGCATGGCCCACAGCAGAAATTGCGGTGATGGGGTCTAAAGGTGCCGTTGAAATAATTTTTCGAAAGGAGATTGCTGCTGCTATAGACTCTGAAAAAATGGAAGAAAAACTGATTCAGGAATACAGGGAAAAGTTTGCTAACCCTTTTGTTGCAGCAGAAAGGGGATTCATTGACAACGTAATTGAGCCCAGGAAAACACGATATCATTTAATAAAATCATTGGATCTACTCGATACGAAAGTCGATTCAAATCCAAAGAAAAAACATGGGAACATCCCCTTATAAAATGGATCTGAAAAATCTTACAGAATTGGAAGAATATTTTACTGAAAACATGGATACCATTGTGTTCCCTGTTCTTGCTGAATATTATCTTCTTCAAGAAGAATTTAAAAGGGCTCATAAGGTTTGCGAAATTGGATTTTCTCATCATCCGAATCTGCCTGCAGGATTATTTATTGATGCCCGTACTTATATGGCTGAAAAAAAGTTTTCTGAAGCAGAAAAGTTGTTGAAAAAAATTCTTAACATCGATGATGGTTTCTACAATGCTCTGGTTGAACTGGGAGAGGTTCAAACCAAACTTAAACGAACTGATAGAACCATCAGAAAAACGTATAAAAAAATCCTGGAGATGGATAGTACCAATGAACGCGCCAATGCGTGGTTATCAGGTAAACTGAAACCCAAGAGAAAAATTTCAAAAGCAAAAAAGGCAAAATCAAAAAGCAAACATGCGGCATCAAAAACAAGGGCAATAAAGCCGAAGAATGCACCGAAGAAGCCAACATCAAAACCAGCCAAAAAGAAACAACCTGTAAAACCAAAGGAGAAATTAAATGAATTTAGCGATCTGAGGATAAGTTCAAAGGTTGCTACTTTTACGTTGGTGGATGTTTTGAAAGGACAAAAATTGTACGAACGGGCTCTGCAGGTTATCACTGTGATGGAAGAGAAAAAGGGTGTGGATAAAAAAAGGATATTAAAGGAAAAGGAAATTCTTTTTGGACTATTAAAATTTAAGGAAAGTAAGTGAGTGTATTTGAAAACAGAACAGCAAAATTGACAGAGCAATTATCGCAGGATTCTTTGGATGGAATGATTGTAATAAATCTGACCAATGTACACTATCTATCAGGTTTTACGGGTTCGGCTGGGACATGCTTGATTCTTCCAGATGAAAATTATTTTTTTTCCGATGGACGATACCTGACCCAATCCCAAAAACAGGTGCAGGGGATGAAGATTATTATTGATGCAGATCCACATCTGGGAATTATTCACAAAAAAAAGCTGATTAAAAATGGACTGAATTTGGGGTTTGAAGCAGCCCATTTGCCAGTGTCAGAAATGGATAAAATGAGTGCTCTATTCCCAGAATCCAAGTTTACCCCTACTGTCAATTTGGTAGAGAAAATTGCCTGTGTAAAAGATCAAAGTGAGATTCGTAATTTCAGAAAAGCTGTTGAAATTACAGATGATGTGTTTGATCAGATTGTACCTCAGATTAAGGAAGGTGTAAAAGAGAAAGAAATTGCTGCGAAAATTTCTTATGCTATTAAAGTTTTGGGTGGCGATGGAGATGCCTTTGACCCCATTGTGGCTGGCGGACCTAATTCTGCCTTACCCCACGCCGTGCCGGGAGACAGGGAATTTCAAAAAGGAGATTTTATTGTCCTTGATTTTGGTGCGAAATACCAAGGTTATCACGCTGATATGACCCGGACTGTTGTAGTGGGTGAAGCATCTGAAAAACATGAAGAAATTTATAACATTGTTTTGAAAGCACAGGAAAAGGGAATTGAAGCTGTAAAAGATGGGATGAGTTGTAAAACAATAGATTCTGCTACAAGAGATTACATTTCTGAAAAAGGGTACGGGGAATATTACATTCATAGCACAGGTCATGGGCTCGGACTTGAAATCCACACAATGCCGAGATTGTCTCAATTAAGTGAAGATACCGTTTATGAAAACTATGTGGTTACAATTGAGCCGGGAATATACATCCCGGATTTTGGTGGTGTGCGAATAGAAGATGATGTAGTGGTGGGTAAAAATGGTGGGGAAGTGCTGAATAAAGCACCAAAGGAATTGTTGGTGGTAGGTTAATAAAACCAACATTCTTTATTGTACCTCTTGGAGCTGGTGCAAGAAGTGGGTGAACGGAGTAAACAAGTGAGTTTAAAAATTCTGGAGTTGGTGATTTAATGATATTGACAGAAAAATTGCAGAGTGAACACAGGGGAATTTTTATTTGTTACGTTATGTATATAGGAATGTTATCAATTTTCCCCTTAAAAGCATCATCAGGATTGAGTAATTATATAAATTACATGGGGGATGGATTTCGAGAAACTGTATCAAACAGGTCAAATCAGTGGATTCTTGCAGGCGCAACTATCTCAATTCTTGCAACACGCCAATTTGATGACAATGTTCAAAAGTATTCCCTTGAAAATAGATTGATGTCTGAAAGTCTATCAAAAATATTTGATGTTTACGGCAACAGATATGCATATCCTGCCGGGTTTGCTGTTGTGGGACTTTCTGCTTATTTGGATAGTGGTGCTGGCAAATTGATACAAGATGTGAAATATTTTGCAACAGCCGTCATTGTAACAGGAGGAACAACTGACTTGTTAAAGAATATTTCAAAGAGAAAACGCCCTAATAAAATTGGTACACGGTCCTTTCCATCGGGACATACTTCCGGGAGCTTTTGTGTGGCAGCTGTAATGAATGAAATATATGGGTCAAAAATTGGGATACCACTTTATCTGATTGCTACAGGAGTAGGACTGCAGCGCATTCATGATAACAAGCACTGGCTCACGGATGTCATCGCCGGCGCCACACTTGGGACCGTAATTGGGAGGGGATTCGGAAAAGTATATCAAAAAGAAAATAGTGAAACAATCAGCATAGTTCCGGCAGGTAGACAGGGGAATTGGCAGATGACAATTATTATCCCAATGTAAGAAGACCATGAATTAAAGGGAGTTGAAAGATGAAAAAACAGAAAATTCAAATTGATGATTTTTACAAATTTAAACTAGTAAATGATCCTCAAATATCACCTGATGGTGAGCAGGTAGTATTTGTGGTTGAAACAATGAACAAAAAAGATAAAAAATATTACACGAATCTATGGATTGTATCTTCCAATGGGGGAAGAACCAGAAAATTGACACACGGGAAGAAAAACGATACCTGTCCCCGATGGTCACCTGACGGGAGGACAATTGCCTTCATATCCAAAAGGAATGAAACCGGCCAAATCTGGCTTTTGCCCATGGAAGGTGGTGAAGCACGGGAGTTGACCAATTTGCAGAAGGGGACTGTCTCAAGTTTAAATTGGTCTCCCACAGGCAAAGAAATAGGATTTCTATTTCATCCGGCAGGTAAAGAAGTTTCATTTGATAATAGCGGAAAACCGGAAGTTCCTCCATACAGACATATCAAAAATATGTGGTTCCGCTTAGATGGTCAGGGATTTTTTGACAGTGAATTTACACATGTGTGGGCAGCAAATGCTCGAACCGGATCAACCCGCCAGGTTGTGAAAGGTTTTTACCATGATACCTATTTTGATTGGTCACCAGATGGGAAGATAATGGCGTTCATTTCAAATAGGCGCAAAGACTGGGAGTACTATTTAGAAGAAGATGAAATTTACACTGTCTCCTCTAAAGGTGACTTACCTAAAAAAATCAGTACAAAAAAGGGACCGAAGGAGGGGATATCGTTTTCTCCCAACGGGAAAACACTCGCTTTTTTTGGTCATGACAGACCGTATAACGGCTGGGGTGTTGTAAACTATACACTGAGAACAGTGAGGTTGGATGGATCAAAATACCAAAGCCATTCTGATAAACTGGATCGTACAGCTTATCCCTTAACACTGGGCGATGTAACTCCGAGTTTTTTATTGATTTCCCCAATATGGAATAGTACTGGAGGTGTGATATTTTTTATAGCTGCTTCTGAAGGAGGGCAAAACCTATACTCGGTAAATATTGAATCGAACGAAATTGAGACTGTTGTTGATGACAAAGTTGTCGTTTCATTTGGTTTTGACAGCATAAAAGAAAAGGCAGTAATTCATGTTGGACAATTGGAATCGCTGGATGAGATTTATTCTTTAAACCTTAAAAAAATGAAGTTCCGGCAAGTGACCAAATTGAACATGTACTATCTCATAAGCCGGAATTACAACAATCCGGAAGAAGTGTGGTTCCCCAGTGGTAGAACAAAAATCCAAGGATGGATTCTCAAACCGCCGGGTTTTTCTGTAAAAAAGAAATATCCATTTATTTTGCAGATACATGGAGGTCCACGTTGTCAATATGGACGGCTCTTTTTCCATGAAATGCAAGTATTGTCATCTGCGGGGTATGTGGTGATGTATACCAATCCCCGCGGCAGCCAAGGTTATGGTGAAAAATTTGCCGATGCAATCACTGGTAAATGGGGGGACCCGGCGTTCAAGGATTGTATGGCAGCAGTGGATTACGCCAACTCTCTCGGGTATGTGGATAATGAAAGATTAGGCGTGACAGGCGGAAGCTATGGTGGTTACATGACCAATTGGGTCGTAACACATACCAACCGTTTCAAGGCAGCAGTAACTCAACGGTGTGTCTCAGATCTGGCAAGTATGTTTGGTTCGTCCGATGTGGGTTTTGACATGGAGTGGGAATTCAAAACAACGCCTTGGGAGGATCACGATCTTTATAGGAAGTGGTCGCCAATCACTTATATTGATAAGTGCAAAACGCCTCTTCTTATTATACACAGTGAGAATGACCTACGTTGCAACATTGAGCAGGGTGATCAGATGTATATGGCGTTGAAGTATCTTAAAAGGGAGGTGGAATATGTGAGGTTCCCAGAAGAGCCACACGGACTCTCCCGCCATGGTCGCCCTGACAGAAGAGAAGCACGTTTGAAATTTATTGTGGATTGGTTTGATAGGTATTTGAAGTGAGTCCTACTGTTGAACTAATTCCCATAAATGAATCCCACATTAATTTCTGGCATGAGATTACAAACGAACCTGAGGCAACAGAACACCAACCTCTTACACCCCGAACAACCGAAGAACTACAGCTTCAATTAATAAAATATAGTCAACCGGATTTAGCTAATTCTAACTACCATATGTACAAATGGGTGGTTGCAGAAAAGAGATCAGGACACAAAGTCGGTGTTGTATCTTTCAATAAAACAGACATAGAGCATAAGATTGGAAGAATTGGATACACCATTTGAAAAAAACTTTTGGGGGAAAGGATACGGTACTCTGGCTGTGCGAATACTGGTGAAAAAGATTTTTTCTGAATCGGATACGGAAAGAATTGAAGCAGAATGTTCATTAAATAATCCAGCGTCAAAAAGAGTTTTGGAAAAGAATGGTTTTATCCTTGAAGGAATAAAAAGGGGTTATCTGGAAATTCATGGAGAAAGAGTAGATCATTATAGTTTTGGATTGTTGAGGAGTGATTGGAAGAAAATTAAATAAAAACTGTCTATTGTTGGATGGTGCAATGGGTACAGAACTTCTCCACAGAGGTGTGAATGTATCCCTTCCCTTATGGTCAGCGAGCGCAGTGGAAGAAGCCCCCGAGATTGTAGAGCAGATTCACAGAGATTATATGAAAGCAGGTGCAGATATAATAACCACCAACACATTCCGTACGACTACACGGACTTTCCTGAAAATAGGAGCAAGTCCAGATGAAGCAAGGGCAAGAGCAAAAACCTCAACGAACGAAGCTGTCCGGTTAGCAAAGAAAGCAGCATCAGGTAATGTAATGGTTGCAGGTTCTATCGCCCCACTTGAAGATTGCTATGCTCCAGAATTATTTCCTGGTGTGGTTACAGCGATAAAAGAATTTGAGGAACAAGGGGGTATGGCTTCTGGAGAATAGTGTAGATTTACTTTTGCTGGAAACCATGATCAGGGGGGATGAGACAATTGCAGCTTTGAAAGCTGTTTACAATTTAGGTATTCCTGTTTGGGCCAGTTTTTTACATTAAGGATGGAAGGCACCTTTTTGGTGGTGATAGTTTAAATGATTATGTCAATCAATGCATTAAGTATGGTGTTGATGCAATACTCATTAATTGTTCTAATATCCAATTATCAATTAATGCACTCCTCCATTTAAAACAGAATACTGATTTACTGTTGGGGATTTATCCAAACACAGGACTTTCAATGCCAACTCCTGAGGGAAAGATTGAAAATGTTATTGAAATAGAAGAATTTACAAAAAAGATGATGGACGTAATGAATGCAGGCGCTTCAATTTTAGGAAGTTGTTGCGGCTCAACTCCTGAGTACACAAATTCATTGCGTAAGTTAATTGACGGGTTGGAAGAATAGGGTTTTATTTGTAAACTGCAACTATGGAATTCGGAGAACTATTTAAAGAAATTACGTTGACCCTGAATGCCCTCCATCGGAAACGAGTATGTCTCGATGGACAGACCCTTCCTCAATGTTTTCTCCTTTCATCAATTCCTGATGATGGCATTGATATGTCAAGTTTGGCTCAAAAAATGGGACTGGACAACAGTACCATGACTCGGCTTGTGGGGACATTATTTAAAAAGGGATTCATCGAAAAAAGAAACGATGATTATGATCGGCGTGTAACAAAAGTCTACTTAACCGCTGAAGGTGAAAAAGAAGTTAGTGAGACAGAGGAAAAACTGGTAAAACTGTCAAGGAGCGCTTTTGATGGAATTGACGAAGATAAAAAAGGACAATTAAAGGAAACCCTTGAAACATTGCATTGGATACTTACAAAAGAACAGATGCGAATTAATTAGATAAAATACTGTTGCACAATACAAACAATAAATCAGATTTATCATTCTCAAAAAATTTATTAGCTTGGTATCAAGTAAATGCCCGAACACTACCTTGGCGTGGAGAAAAAGAACCATACAAGATTTGGCTGTCTGAGGTGATGCTGCAGCAGACACAGGTTGAAACTGTTAAGCCATACTATGAGAAATGGTTGAAGAAATACCCGGATATCAAGTATGTTGCTGAAGCAGATGAAGAGTTGCTTCTCAAAACATGGGAGGGATTGGGCTACTATTCACGTCGCAGGAATTTTCATAAAGCATGTAAAATTGTGGTGGATCAATTTGGCGGTAAGATACCGAATGACTTGGAAAAGTTCCGGAGTCTCCCGGGAGTTGGTGATTACACAGCAGCAGCTGTTCTTTCCATTGCATTTGGGGAAAACTATCCGCTTTTGGATGGAAACATTAATCGTGTAATGTCCCGCCTTTTGGCGTATGAGAAACCGGTAAAGAAAGGGAAATCCCTTTTTATTGGACAATTGGGAAAGTGGATAGATGTACACAGTACCCTACGGGGAAAATGCCCAGGTGAGTTTAATCAGGCTATGATGGAGTTAGGCAGTTTAGTCTGCAGGAAAAATCAGCCGCATTGTTTTGAATGTCCACTGACAGATTATTGTGAAGCTTACAAAAAAAGGATAACGGAAAAATTTCCTGTGAAACAGGAAATGAAACCGAGACCTCATTATACGGTAGTGGTTGGTGTTATTTTAAAAGAGGACAAGTTTTTAATTCAAAAACGTCCCAGTAGCGGGCATTTAGGTGGACTTTGGGAACTACCGGGAGGGAAGGTTTATAATGGAGAATTACTTTCCCATGCATTAAAAAGGGAAATCAGGGAGGAAACCGGACTCGAATTAACCAAAATAGATGAAATTGGTAAAGTAGATCATGCATATAGCCATTTTTCAATATCATTGCATGGTTATTTGTGTAGATTAGAAATTGGAAAATCGAGTTTACAAAAAGATATTCCACGAAAATGGATATACTTTTCTGAAATTGAAAAGTATCCATTTCCTAAAGCGAGTCATAAATTATTTAAACTGATGAAACCAGATTCATTTACAAAATCTCACTAAAAAAATTCAAGGAAAACTAAATCATATAAAGGGAAACAACAAATGAGTACCGTTTTGATTGTAGCTAGTATTGTTTTTTTTATTGGGATGGCAATTTTGTTAATCCGGTTGTTGTCAGGAGTTGAGACACACTCGGGAAAAGGGGACGCGGTATCTGACAGAACATTTTTTGATGGCATTTTATCAGTTTTCTTTTATGGGACTGCTTTTTTTGCCACCACCATTTGTTTTACAATGTTAATTCCTTTATTCGCCTTAATACCTGTAAAGCGTATTCTTCCAATGGTCAGGTTTAGCGGTAGAACAATATTATTGGGGTCGGGTGTCTGGTTAACAGTAAAGGGAAAAGAGAATACAAAATATCCAAAACCGTTTCTCTTAATGTTCAATCATGAATCTTTATTTGATGCATTCATACTGGCAGCTGTGATGTACAGATATATCACAGGTGTCGGTGCGGCTTACCAGTTTAAACTACCTCTTTGGGGATGGTTGTTAAGACGATGGGGAATGGTGCCAATTCCGAGGCATGACCTGAAGGAAGCAATCAAAAGTATAGAAATAGTTAAGCAGAAATTTCGAGAAGGTGTATCCGTTTTAATTGCTCCTGAAGGGACAAGGACAATTTCCGGCGAACTGCAGAATTTCAAGAAAGGACCTTTTCATTTAGCTCTTGGTGCTCAGGCAGATGTATTGCCCATGGCCATTAAGGGAGCTTATAGGATCAAACGAAAAACTGACTGGCGGCTTAAACCCGGGAAGGTGGAAGTTGAGTTTGGTAAAATCATTCCTTATGAGTCCTTTAAGAATATGTCAATAGATGAACTTAGAGATCGTGTTCAGGGAATATTCAGAGAGTTGATGGCGAAGTAATATGAATATAAAAGATATGGTTTGTGTTGTTACCGGTGCTTCCGGGGGGACAGGCCCGGCAATTATTGATGAATTGGCAAAACAAACTTATGCAGTAGTAGGGTTGGTCCGTGGAAGTGGTGTGAATTGGAGGCATATTGAAAATAATAAATATGAGGCGGATGTAGATGTACTGAATGAACACAGTTTAGACAATACTTTGTCAGAAATAATAAAGAATCTGAATACATTTCATGTTTGGGTGAATGTAGTTGGCGGATTCGATATGGGGACTACCATTGAAGACTTACCAAAAAAAACCTGGGATTTTATGTTTGATTTAAATTTCAAATCTGCCCTCAATTGCTGCTGTCGAATATTACCAATCTTTAAAGAACAAAAGTTTGGTCGCATTATCAATTTTGGTTCCTCTGCTGGAATTGTAGGAATGGCATCTGCAGGCCCCTATGCGGTAGGGAAAGCAGCTGTTATAAATCTTACAAAAACAGTTGCAAAAGAGAATGAAGGGAACGGTATTACTGCCAATGTAATTCTTCCAGGAATCATTGATACACCTGCAAATAGAGAGTCAATGCCGGATGCTGATTTTTCAACCTGGACGCAGGCGGAAGAAATTGCCAGAACAATAGTTTCATTAATTTCATCTGAAACAAACGGGGAAATAGTTAATATCTAAATGAAATTCAGATTATTTGGAGAAAACGATTTTTAAAAAAAGGAGAGAAAAAAATGAGCGGAAAAATTTCATTAAGCCAGATTAAATCAATTAAAAAAGAAGCATTAGATGATCCTAAACTGCGCTTGGCAAGAAATGCCGGTGTGCGTGCTGATATAAGAGATGTAGCCATGGACTGGGAGGCGTTCAGAAAAATTGATCATATTTTTTCAGATATGGTAACCGGTGAAATGGAAGTGACAAATCAAAAGTCCAGCGGCAGATGTTGGGGATTTGCCGGTTTGAATCTCTTCAGAATTTTTCTTGGAAGAAAATATAATCTGAAAAAATTTGAGTTTAGTCAGAATCACTTTATGTTTTGGGATAAATTTGAGAAAGCCAATTATTTTCTGGAAAATATCATTTCAACCGCAGATGAACCAAGAGACGGCCGGCTCGTCATGCACCTTGTTGCAGATCCTATCCAGGATGGAGGACAGTGGCACATGTTTGTTAATTTAATCAGAAAGTATGGTGTAGTACCCCAGACAGAAATGCCGGAGAGTTACCAGAGCAGCAAGTCCATGCGAATGAATCGGATGATTACGAGGAAATTGCGTGAATTTGCCATGACACTTCGAAATGCCCATGTGGAAGGGGCATCACTAAAGAAACTCCGTGGAATGAAAGAACAAATGATAGCTACTGTTTATCGAATGTTAACCATTCATCTCGGGACACCTCCCGACAAATTCGATTGGCAAATCCGTGATAAAGACAAAAAGTTTCTTCGGTTTGAAGGTGTTACACCGAAGCGATTCTTTTCTGAACATGTGGACTTGGAATTGGACGATTATGTATGTCTAATAAATTGCCCAATGTCGGATAAAAAATATAATGAGGTTTACACGGTTGAATATCTTGGTAATGTGTTAGGTGGAGAAATAATCCGATATCTCAATCTTTCATCTAAAAGATTGAAAGAAGTTGCTATTGCATCCATCAAGGATGATGAACCCGTTTGGTTCGGATGCGATGTGGGAAAACATTTTCATAATGATCTGGCTGTGATGGATATGAACATTTACGATTTTGAGCTGTTTTACGGTACCGAGTTTCCCATGACAAAAGCAGACCGCCTGGAATATGGCGACAGTCAAATGACTCATGCTATGTTGCTTACAGGAGTTGATCTGACTTCAAAAAACAAATCCCGGAAGTGGCGTGTGGAAAACAGCTGGGGTAAGAAACGGGGAGATAAGGGATACGATATCATGACGGATAAATGGTTTGACGAATACACCTATGAAATTGTGGTACATAAAAAATACTTAACTGAAGAGGAACTTGATATTTACAGGAGAGATCCTGTAAAGTTACCACCATGGGATCCTATGGGGGCATTGGCTTCTTGACAATGATTTGTTAATGGTAACTGGTTATTAGTGGAAGTTCAATGCAGGGATTTTTACTTCCATCCGTAATTATCAAATCTATTGAAACAGCTAATCTGAATTGAAAAACCAATTCTTACTTTTTCCTAACATAACTTTTTTCAACCATGGGTCTTTCGGAGCTTGCCCCAAACCTGTATTTGAAGAATACCAGCGCTGGCAGTTGGAATTGGAAAAACAGCCGGTTCAATTTATGTGTGTTATTCTGTTTCCACATCTTGAGGCTGCGCGCAATTCATTGGGTGAATATGTGGGGTGTTTGGGTGATGATCTGGTTTTTGTATCCAATCCCACCATGGCGGTAAATGATGTGATGAACAGTTTAAATCTTCAAAAGGGGGATGAAGTTCTATCCACTGATCATGAATACGGTGTGTTGATTCGTGCTTGGGAAAAATACTGTGATTCAACTGAATCTATTTTTATTCAACGTGAAATACCCGTTCCGCTCACTTCAAAAGAATCATTCGTTGATTTTTTCTGGGAGGGTGTTAATGAAAGAACAAAAATCATTTTTATAAGCCAGATTACCAGTTCAAGTGCTTTGATTTTCCCGGTAGATGATATATGCAGAAGAGCGAGAGAGGCAGGAATTTTGACCATCATTGACGGCGCGCATGTTCCGGGACATATTCCAATTGACATTTCAGATTTGAATCCTGATATCTATATGGGTGCCTGCCACAAATGGTTGTGCGCTCCGAAAGGATCGTCATTTTTATATGTGAAAAAGGAGTTACAATCATCGATCAAACCGCAAATTGTAAGCTGGGGAGAAGACGGTGAAGATCCTAGCACATCACAATTCATTTTGGATCACCAGTGGTTGGGCACCAGAGATATGAGCGCCTATCTTGCCTTGCCGATGGCCATTGATTTTTTGATTGAAAATAAATGGGATACAATCCGTGAAGAAAAGTATCAATTAACAACAGAAACATGGAAACGGATTCAGAAAATTTCCGGAACTACTCCACTTTGCAACAATCCTGAAAACTGGCTGGGACTCATGGGAAGTATTGAAGTTTCTGCTGATTCACAAGAGTTGAAAACCACTCTTCTGAATGAATACAATATTGAAATACCTGTGTTTGAATGGAAGGATAAATCCTATATTCGGTTTTCATTCCATATGTACAATAATCAGAATGATGCGGATTATTTGGTAGAGGTTTTGGAGAAATTGCTTTGAAAAAACTCATTCTTTTTGATATTGATGGTACCCTAATCAATCCTGGCACTCTTGCCCGAAAGTTGATAGATGAAGCCATCACAGACCTTACAGGAAAATCTCCGGGTCTTTCGGTGGAAGATGTGGCGGGGTTCACGGATCCATCTATTGTGCGAAATGCTCTATTGAAACTCAAGTTTAAGGCGGGTAATCTGGACAAAAATGTGGAAACCATTTTTGCTACCTACCTGAAAAAATTGAAAAAACAGTATCCCGATTATAGCAAACCGAAGCTTTATGAAGATGCTGTTAATTTGGTCAACGCCTGCAAAGACCAGGGGTGGCATGTGGGACTTTTTTCGGGAAACCTGAGAGAAGGTGCGAAAATAAAGTTGAATAGATTTAACCTCTGGAATGAATTTTCATTTGGTATATTTGGTGATGAAGCTTACGAGCGGGGTGATATGTTGTGGATGGCTCCTGAACTGGCATGGGATGCATTTTGTGAAGCATATACACATGACAGAATCGTACTGGTTGGTGACACTCCCAATGATGCAAAAGTTGCATATGAAAATAATGTTCGTTCCCTAATCGTTTGCCGAAGACCTCGTTGGCTGGATAAGATTATTTCAGAGAATCCAACATGGATTGTTAAAACACTTGAGAACTGTCAGGAAATCGTAAACTGGATTAAGGAGTCCTGATGTACAAATTTTATCTCATTTTACATTTTTTCATGATGATATTGTGGGTGGTTTCAGCGGTAGTTCTGGATTATTGGTTTTTAGCTAAATTCCCAAAATTGTCTAAAGAATCAAAATTGGAATTACTGAAAGGAATTCAGCGAATCAGCAACAAAACAGAAATGCCTGCTTCTTCTTTTCTCCCATTAATTGGAGTTCTAATGCTCATGGAAAAAACTTTCTGGTTGAAGGTTGGACTTATGCACGGGAAGATTGCTATTTCTATGATTGCCATCGGAATGTACCACGCATCAAGAGGTGTTTCGAATAAAATGATGGCAGCGCTTGAGTCGGGAAGTAGAACTAAATCTCTTGCAAAAAAATATATTTTTTATAGGATTGTCACGTTGGTTTTTCTGTTAGGAATTGTATGGATGATTGCTGATTACAAAGGTGTCATCAGCACATTTCATATTATTAAATCAGGTTTGGAATAGAAATTAAAAGTAACTTAACAATTAAAAATTCAAGTTAAGTCGAAATGTTGTTTCCCAAGTATCCCTTTCATCCAGCGGGCGGGTAAAATTAAACCGCCAGTCTCCATCAGAAATCCCCAGTCCAATTCCGATACTGCCTATTTGATTTTCTGATATTTTACCAAAATTTGTGAAACTATATTCACTGGAATCCCAGGCGTTTCCAATATCCGTGAATAGCGCAATGAGGAAACCCCTATCCAAAAACTCAGGAAGCAGAAGGAGTTCCACATTCAGTTGAATCATCTGATTTCCGATTTGATATTTAAAGGGAAAAGCGCTCACGGAGCCGAGTCCGCCAATGCCAAACTGCCGAAATTTTGGAAGTGAGTCGGGTGATATTCCTGTCATGAATCTACTCCGAAAAATGATACCATCGGTCACATCAGAATTTGCATGGATGGTTACCGCATATCGTGAAAATGGATTAAAGCTTTCAAAGTCAATTATTTGTTCTCCCCTGAGAATGAAACCCAATCCACTTTCCATTGCACTGAATTCGTTTGTAAAAGCAGACAATGTCCCTGAATAAGATAAAACTTTACCCATCCATCCAGGCGAGTCTGGATTTGCTCTAAATTCCCGATCAGAATGAAACCACCTTGCCTGCTTTTGAGTGATTGAAATAAAATCAATTTCCACATCACGGTATGCAAGGCGGATATGCATATTTCCGAAATGTATTCCAAGACCGCCTTCGTATCCTTCTTCGTCCCATCGGTCATAAAAATCCTGTCTTGCGAATATACCTGCCATTGTGTTTTCTGTGAGGGGCAATCTATAGACGTCATCAGAAAAACTCTCTTTAAAACCGCTGATGAATAGAATTAGATTACGTTTGGTAAGAAAAGACTTCTCCAGTGTCATTCGACCAATAAAATTCGATGGTGAAAAAAATGATTTTTCCATTTGACCAAATCTAATACCTAATGAAAAACTCAGTTTAAAACTCGATTCGCCTCTGCGATCCCATTCTTCAAATATCGGTGTAAAAACCAATCCCTCATTCCGGTTGTAGACAAAGACATCTTTTATGGGATGTATCCAATCTGGTCTATGAATGTAAAAGTCTTTTTCCCATTCTGTTTCAATACTGTCTTCTCCCATTCCGTCGCCACTTTGTTCAGAATAAAAAATACCTTCTCTAATATTGGATTCCACAATTTTACCGTTAATGACAGCGCCTTTATCTGTAAAAACCCTACCACCGATAGCGACAATCTCGCCATTAATAACAGCCGAAGATTTCACAAACACATCACCCCCCAGTACAATAATCCTGTTTTCAGCAGTACCGGCCACGTATAAATCACCACCAATGATTCGTATGTATTCCTGAGATACTTCACCTTCTTTAATATAATAGTCTCCGAATAATTTTAGGTCTGTCTCTACCTCAAAATTTGCATCCTCAGGATTGATAGAATCCATTGCGACTGAATCTGGCGGATTTCCCTGCAAATATGCGAATGTGTAAAAAGTAAAAACTAATAATAAAAAATCTCTCTTCATTTTCATTTGATTAGTATAGTTTATTAATCAACAGCGCTGTATGGCCATAATTAGCTTCTATAAGCACATTATTATCTTCATGATTGATAAATCCAACTCCCGTTGAAGAAGATTCATCTGCTGTGATATAGAGAGGGAAATAACTTAAAATCGCATGGCTTGGATGAAATTCAGGAGTATAGGTGTAAATATCAAAGTTCGCCGGGAAGTTTTCCGGCACGGTAAGGTGAATATCACCTGTTGCCGAGTTAAGCTTAATATGATGGTCAGTTCTTTTTCTGTCCCAGTTTTTCCTTAAATCAATATCTCCGGCGTAGGTCCAGCTTTCTATGGCACCATTCAAATTAAGTCCGTTAATATTGCCTGCGTCCGTCCACGCAATTGTATCCCCGGAAATGTTTTTCATGAATATATCACCGTTTGAGGTAAAAAGATCAATGCTTCCCTTAATGTTTAATGTTCTTATATCACCCCATTCAGTTGAAACATACAAGGCACCCCTCAAAGAATCAATTTCAATATCCCCGCTGTCTGATGCTGCAGAGATGGAATGACCAGCGACACTGTTTAACATAATATTCCCTTTTTCGGTCTGAGAGTCAATAGAACCAACTATATTCGAAAGTGTGATTGTTCCAAAATCAGTGTGGCTTGTTACTTTTCCAAATGAGTTGTTAACAGTAATATTTCCCACCTTTGTTGATAAATCAATTCCACCTGAAATATTTTCTAGAAAAATATCTCCATTTTCTGTATTCAATTTGAATTGACCACTTAATTCAGTGACAGTTATTGATCCGAACTCTGATTGGATTGAAATGTAAAAATTATCGGGGATTTCAATTATATATTGTGTTGAAATATTCGATGCAACAGATTTGCTTTCTGTCAGATGTAACTGATATTTTCCGTTGTCATTAATTTCTGTGATGGTAACACTGGACCTTTTGATAAGGTTAATCATTTCAGGTTCTGTTTTACCAAATATTGTAATCGTTTGATTAACATTGATTTGGTCTAACGTACTTTTAATGATTTTTATATTGCCCCGCAAATCATCAATGAAAAGGTATCCTGATGTAATTTCTTTAGGTGAATGGGATGTTGTTATTAAAAATTGGTTGTAGGATTTTTTAATGATTGATGGATGATACTGAGTACTGGATAGGATGACGATTGGGAAGGATAAAAGAAAAAATACGGGGATGAATTTTCTAATTAATAAAGATTCCAAACCTGTTTTTATCTTAAAGAATAGGATTTTCCCACGTATGGTCGTTTGGATTAAAAGTTCCCTCCTCAATTTTCACAAATTCAATGTTAGTCTTGAAAAATGAAATTTTTTCCTTACCGTCGTTCCGAACAAAAACAATTTCATCGCTTGTTCTTCGCATTTGATAAAAGTCTTTCCGGTCACTGTTGTAGAGTCCGAAATAGTGCGTATTGCCATCTCTGAGTTTGATGATACAGACTGTCTGATGTTTGTTTTGCAATTTTCAAATTGTTTCTACTAATTTAAACCGGTCTCTGCCACAGTGCTTTTAACTTTATTAAGTGTATTTTCAAGCAGTTTCTTTTCATCATCGGTTAGGGTTATTTCAAGTATTTTTTCCACACCGCCTCCTCCAATAACACAGGGCACACCAATAAAATAACCGTTGATTCCATATTCTCCTTCGCACAAAGCTGCGCTGGGGATTACCCTTTTTTTATCTTTCAGATAAGCTTCTGCCATTTCCATGATAGCTGCCGCTGGACTGAAAAAAGCGCTTCCGTTTCCATACAATTTCACCAACTCTGTCCCTGCTTCCTTTACTCGTTTTACTACAGAATTAATTATTTCTTCCGGCAGAATATCAGTAACCGGCACACCTCCGACAGTTGCTAATCTTGTTAGGGGAATCATTGTCGGTCCATGCCCTCCCATGACGATGCATGATACATCCTGTACTGAATAACCTGTTTCCATAGCAATAAATGTTCTAAATCTTGCATTGTCTAGAGCACCCGCCATTCCGACCACCCTGTTTTTTGAAAAACCGCTCACCTGTTGAAATGCGTAAACAATGGCGTCTAATGGATTTGAGACAACAATTGCAAAAGCGTCCGGTGCGTGTTTTTTAACTTCATTGGCAATATTTGAAATAATTTTTAAGTTTATCTCAAGCAAATCTTCCCGTGTCATCCCGGGTTTTCTTGGAACACCTGCCGTAATAATGATAACGTCAGAGTTTTTAATGTTAGAAAAGTCACTGGAACCTTCAAGATTTATGTCATATCCATCGTGTGGCCGTGCCTGCATAATATCCAGAGCTTTTCCTTTAATCATTCCTTCTGCTTCAGGAATGTCAATTATTTGGATGTCCCCCAGTTCTTTTTGTGTGGCAATCAGTGCCAGAATACCGCCAATCTGCCCGCCACCTATAAGTGAAATTTTGCTTCGTTTCACAATTTTCTCCTTTTAATGATAAGCTAAAATTTTGAGATTAGTGTTATTACACTGGTGAAATATAAAAAAGTGTATAGGCATGATTATAGTGTTATATGGATCAAAATTAAAAACCCCAATTTTCATCGGGGTAGTTTAATCGTTAGATAATTCGATTTCAGAATATATTGAAAATAATTGTACTAAGAATTCTCGCTCTGTATACTGACGATTTTTCTTTTAGGTCCTTTTGAACTGAATTGTATTACTCCATCTGCTTTAGCAAATAAGGTATCATCTCCTCCAATACCGACATTAAACCCGGGGTGAATTTTTGTACCCCTCTGCCGAACTATTACTGATCCAGCACTAACATACTGACCATCGCTTGCTTTAATTCCAAGTCTCTTTGACTTGCTGTCACGTCCGTTTTTGGTGCTTCCCATTCCTTTTTTATGAGCCATAGTTTATTCCTCTTTGGAAGTTGAAGCTTCTTTAGATTTGGTTTTACCAGATTCAGTTTTTTTGGATTCGGAAGTTTTCGTTGTTGCTTTTGCCTTAATTGATTTAACCTCAATTTTTGTATAATCCTGACGGTGTGTATTCTTTTTCTTATATCCCTTTCTTCTTTTCTTCTTGAATACGATTACTTTTGGACCTCTACCGTGCTCAATAATAGTTGCTTCAACAGTTGTGTTGGGAACCGTGGGGGTGCCTATTTTCAGCTTTTTACCGTCATCAAAAAGTAAAATATCACTGTATGTTACTTTTCCCCCCTCATCAACATGTTGACGCGGGACGGTTAATACCAATCCCGGCTCTACCCGGTATTGGTTTCCTGATATTTGAACTATTGCATACATCGATTTAAATATAAAAGCCCAGTAATTTATCTTTAATTATTAATATTTGTCAAGTTATACGTCATTTGTGATTTCTTTTCCCCGTTTTTTGGAAATGAACCTAAATTCATCA
>CAYXUG010000031.1:0-25976 GCA_964468655.1 uncultured bacterium
TTTATCATATGTGTAATTTATTAACATTGGTGGCTAAATTGCGACTTTACCCTTTATTAAAAGAGTATATAGATACTAATTTCCCGAATAATAACGTCATTGTTTTGGGTGATTTAAATGATATTCTCACAGATGATTCTGAAAACAATGTGTTTCAGATGATTATTAATGATACTGAAAATTATCTTTTTGCAGATATGGAAATTGCTGAAGGAAGCAGTTCAGAATGGTCTTATCCCTGGTGGCCCTCACATATTGATCATATCCTGATTACCAATGAACTTTTTGATGAATTTGAAAATAACAGTTCAGAAGTTCAAACCATTAAGATTGATGAATACATGGATGGCGGTTTTGACGAATATTATGAAAATATTTCTGATCATCGTCCTGTGGCAATGAAACTGGAATTCATTACATCGTCAAATGGCGATGTTAATGAAGATGGTGTAACAGACATTTTTGATGTTATCATTGTGGTGGATTTTATACTTGGAAATCAGAACCCGACTCCGTCGCAATTTGCTGCGGCCGATCTCAATAACGATAATGTAATTGATGTGTTTGATGTTGTTCTGCTTGTAAATATTATTCTCAATGTATAACATTAAAAATAGCACACTAATTACAGTTTTTATTGTCCTATTTAGTGCTACCTTATTCTCCACTGAAATTGTAATCCAACCCTATCTTCAGAATGCAATACCTTCCTCCATTTATATTATGTGGGAAACATCCTCCGGTTCTGAAAGTGTTGCGGAATGGGGATTGACGAATGGGCTGGGCAACTCCACCAATGGAACTGCTGAATCGGTGAGCGGAGGTTCATATATACATACCGTTTTGTTGACTGGATTATCTTCAAACACAAAATATTATTACAAAGTAATTACAGAAGATGTAGAATCTGATGTTTTCAATTTTATTACCCCCCCTTTATCATCATCAGAAAATCCATTTCATCTTATTGCAATGAGTGATATGCAGATAGATGGAGCCAATCCCAATAAATTTTACGAAATTGTTCACGATGGTATCCTCAATTATGTTCAGGAAGAATTTAGTGATGATTTATCTACTGGACTTCAAATGGTGCTGATTCCAGGTGATCTTGTTGATTCTGGTTGGAATTATGGATCATGGGCAGAAGAGTTTTTTATTCCGGCCGAACCATTATTTTCAAACGTCGCCCTATATCCGGTATTAGGAAACCACGAATCTAATACCAGTTATTATTTTTCCTATTTCAACCTTCCTGATAATGGTACCAGCGGGTACGAGGAACATTGGTACACCACAGACTATTCCAACGTTCGCATCATTGGATTGGACTCCAACTTTGACTTTCAACTTTCTGCTCAACTTAACTGGTTAGAAAACATTTTAACTGAAACGTGTAATGAAGAACAGATTGATTTTGTGTTTGCTCAACTGCACCACCCTTATTTATCTGAATTATGGCTGGACGGCGAAACAGAATACACCGGTGAGATTATCACTCTTTTGGAGAATTTTACCACCGAGTGCGGAAAACCGAGCATTCATTTTTTCGGTCACACCCACGGATATTCCCGAGGGCAGTCTCGGGATCACAATCATTTGTGGGTGAATGTAGCCACAGCCGGTGGCAACATTGACTACTGGAATGAATACGCTCAGGCAGATTATGATGAATTCACCGTTTCGCAGGATGAGTGGGGGTTTGTCTCCGTAGATGTTGAAGCAGGCGATTTTCCTCAATTCACTCTAAAACGCATCAGCCGCGGGAATGAATATCTCTTCCGTGATAATGAAAAAAGGGATGAGATTACCATTAAACTGAACAACACGCCGCCAGCTGTACCAGTTGGAATCTATCCTGACAGTGATGGTATAGAACCCGAATGTGTGGAGTTGAAGGCATCAATTTTTTCGGATAATGATGGAGATAATCATCAAGCCAGTCACTGGCAGGTGAGCCAAAGCTGTTCTGATTTTTCGGCTCCTGTTATTGACAGGTGGAAGAGCAATGAGAACTGGTACAATGATGTTGACACTCAGGAAAATGATAACCTGACAGATGAAATCGTCATTGACCTTTCGGAAAATTCCGACTTCTGCTGGCGTGTAAGGTATCGGGATGGAAGTTTGGGGTGGAGTAACTGGTCCGAGCCGGTTTCATTTTCCACAGGGGAATCTTCTATTTCAGCCAATCTTCTCATCAATCCCGGAGCAGAATTAGGTACCACCAGCTGGATTGCGGTGGAAGGCATCATTGAATCCTTAGCTGACGGAGAATGTGAAGGTATTAGTCCACACTCAGGCGAACGGTTTTTTGCCGTAGGTGGTGTGTGTGAAAACTATGCTTACGGGGAGGCGTATCAATCTGTGGATGTTTCCTCGTATTCGGAGCCCATTGATGCCGGAGCTGGTTTCACCAAATTTGGCGGTTACCTGTCCAATTGGGGCGGCTCCGATAAACCAGAATTTGCGCTGTCATTTTTGGATGATTCGGGAAATGAAATATCACAAACCGAATTATTCTATACTTTTAATTCAATCTGGACATTTTTCAATGAGGTTGAATTGATTCCAATAGGAACGAGAGAAATTCGTTTCCAGTTATTTGGCACTCGGTTTTCCGGCTACGATAACGACAGCTATTTTGATGATCTGTTTTTAAAATTTTCATTATCTGAGGATCCGTGTGATGATAGTTTTTTACAGGGTGACATTAATGGTGACGGATTTGTGGATATATTTGATATTCTAATCATTGTTGATTTTATTCTTGGCAACCAAACTCCCACACCATCACAATTTTCAGTAGCAGATTTGAATCACGATACTATTATAGATGTATTTGATATTGTATTAATGATTGAAATTATTTTAGGTTGAACGTAAACATCAGCATTATTCTGATTATTTGAAAATAGTCCTATATTTTTTTCTAAACCAAAAAATTTGAATCAATCGACTTTTCTTTGACTTTAGAATTTGTTGAGTGTAATCTCTTTAAATCGATCTTTAGAATAAGGATATTAATTATGCCAAAACCTAAAAAACAGTTTATACGATTCATTTTCTCGCACCTTTTATTTATTACAAGTGTTGTGCAGCCATTATTCAGCCAAGATAGTGTTGGCTGTGCAATCTTTTATGCTGATAATTATGATTCCTCTGCTACCGGCTGTGAAGATGGATCATTAGACTGCTGTGAATTTAACTGTAGCCTGGAATACTCCAGTGCAGATGAAACCTTATACACAGAAGACTGCGGTGATGAAGATTATAGAGATAAGTTGTCTTATCCTGAAGGATATCTTGATGAGAGAATCAGATATATCGAAAATACCGAATTAAGAAATGATAGAGAATTCTATGATATTCCGATTGTATTTCATGATGTTTACGGTTTGGGTTACATTGAAGAATTTGATGAATATGTACCGGGTATCAATGATGAAGGCGAAATCAATCGTTCTCTTTGTAGTGAAGTTACCGATTCAGTCACATGTGAATGTCTGGCTTATCAAGCAGTCAAAATACTGAATGAGCAATATTCATCCGGAAATCTACGGTTTTACAGAGCTTGCACCGGAGAAAATGATAGAATTCTATCTTTTGAAGAATGTAATTCGGGACAGGGCGATCTCATTTCTTTCCAAGAACTTGAGGATTTTATCAGCAGAGATTTGAATAACTTGCCTGGACATCCTGAACTGGATGCAAATGAGGGTTGGAGCAATTATTTTAGTAACGCTTTGAATATTTATGTTACAGAATGCATCCAATTCAACCGATTTGGTGATAATTGCGATTCAAATCTAAATGGATTCGCTCAGAGGGGGAGCTATGGAAGTCACCTTCACAGGGGTCTTTCCATAAGACAAGATGCATTTTTCTCAGTTTACTCTGATATCGACGAAATAAATAATTACAGCACTCTCCCCCATGAATTAGGTCACACATTTAATCTTAACCATGTCTGGAAGCATAATGGGTGCAGTAATGTAGATTATGACCCAGATGGTGAAGAATGCCTCTTAACTGGAGACCTCATTTGTGATACTGAAGCAGCACCTTGCGAAGGTTTTGATTGGAGTCGATCAAATTTTTGGATGGATTCTTTAAGTCAGATTTACTGCACTTTTATCGGGCAAGGTATATATCCTACAGGACTCCACGAATGTGGCACAGTTCCAAATGAAGATATGCGGTCACGTATAATTGACAATGAGACAGGTGACTATCTCACATTGGGTACATGGCAAAATGTACGAAATGTGAACACAAATATTTCAACCGATTTATCAGTATTTGTAAATCCTGTATTGCATTCAGAAACAAATAATTGGGATGGATACATCTACGATGCTCATGATTCTTTGGGTCGAACCTACGGAACCAGAGAATTAGAAGAACTGTGGAATGAAGAATGCCAGGAATGGATTATTGATGATTACTGGGAAACCGTAGAGAATGGGTTAGTTAATCTTTCTCCAATTATGAATTTTATGGCAGATGGCGCAGTAAGGCATTGCCGAAATCTCGGTTATGAATCAAATAATCCTTTTTGCACACCGTTAGAAGGATTTTCAAATCAACAATTCTTAGCTGCCAAATATGATATTGAATATTACTTATTAGGATGCACTGATCCTGCTGCCATCAATTATAATCCAAATATTGTAATTAATAATGGAAGCTGTATATACGAACCTACCCAGATGGGAGATATTAATGGAGATGGTTTGGTTGACGTATTTGATATTCTCCTTGTTCTTGATTTTATGCTTAGTACCCAAATTCCTACACCCTCACAATTTGCTGCAGCTGATCTTAATCACGATACTATTATAGATGTGTTTGATGTAATATTACTAATAGATGTTATATTGGGGAGTGAATTTTAATATATGTGTTTAGCGGTTGTTATTTCTTCTGAGCCACCATTACTCCATCCCGAATCGGTAGCAAAACATTGTTTACCCTCTCATCACTTTGAATAAAAATATTTGTTTCAGCAACACCTCTTGAGCTTGGATCTTCCGGCTCGAGTGCCCTACCGCTCCACAATGCATTGTCCAACAGAATCACCCCACCAGGCATGAGCAATTCCATACATCGTTTATAATAGTTCAGATAATTCTCCTTATCGGCATCAATAAATGCCACGTCAATACTCGACTTAATCGTTTTAAGTAATTCGAGTGCTTCACCTTCCAACATATTGATTCGACTTCCATAAGACACCTCTGCAAAATATCGCTTGGCAAACTTGACGTGATCCGACTCCAAATCGAAAGTGTAAACGACCCCATCTCCATCCATCGCTTCAGCAATTTTCAGAGCACTGTAGCCCGTAAATGTACCAATATCCAAAGCTTTCTTAGCCTTCGTGAGTCGAATCACCAGTTGCAGAAAATTTCCCACCAATGGACCCGACAGCATTTGGGGAATTGCCATAGTAGAGTAGGTCTCCTCCGTCAGCTGTTGGTAGATTTCTGGTTCCTTGTCCGAGTGCAATAGGCAGTATTCCTCAATGTCTTTTGGGATGAACTGCATCACAACTTAAGGGTAAAATAAATCAAATTGTTAAACCTGAACGACTAAAGATATAGCATCCCATAAATAATCACTCCAGTAACAGAAACATATAACCACAGCGGTAGTGTAATTTTTGCAATCTTCTTATGCTTGCGGACCATCATATTCCAACCCCTGTAAAGTGTGATCATAGCCAATGGCAGAATTAGTACCGCTAAAATGATGTGTGTAATAAGAATAAAATAGTAAACCGCAGTCCAATCGCCTGTGTACAGTTTCGGTCCGCTTTTAAACCAGTGATAAATGACATAACTCACCAGAAACAGCGCTGAGGTTCCAAAGGCAGTAAGCATGACTCTTTTATGAAGCTGAATTTTCTTTTTTCGAATTAAAGCATAAGCGATGATTAGCAATGCTGTTGTAATACCATTCAGTAGTGCGTTAAGTGTAGGAAGAAACGAAACATCAATCTTCCCTTCCATGCCTTCCGGTCTCGGTCCCAAAATCAAAAAAGCGATAGCACCTGAAATGACAATAGAAATAATGGTTATAATGCGGAGCCAGAAATGTTCGTTATTGGGTCCTGCTTTAGTCACCTGTTTCTGAAATTCCAATCAGGATTTCACCAGAATTTCAGCATCCCGCCACAATTTCTGCATATCCTCAAGTTCGGTGGAAATGTAGTATCCTCTGATCTGTGCTTTATCATCCACCAGAATAAACCGCGTGCTGTGAAAGACGGGATCCTCGATAGACCCCACCTGGAATCCATCCACAGCGAGGCGGTGGATTTCATTCCGGTCACCGGTCAGGAATGTCCACTTGTCATGATTTGCCTTGTAGCGATCTCCGTATTCTTTCAAAACGGGTGGCGTATCAAATTCCGGATAAACTGAAATGGATAACAAATTTAGTTTTCTGAAATTGGAAAACCGATCCTGAAGCTCCGTATACTGTGACATCATCACAGGGCACGGACCCGCACAGGTGGTAAAAATAAAATCAGCGATCCAAATCTTACCATCCAAATCTGCTTTGGTAAACGGTTGTCCATTTTGATCTATCAGTTCAAAATCAGTCAGTCTTCCAAGGACGGGAAGTTGAGCGACCTCATCCTTGCCCATATTTTTGAAAAAGGATAGAAGAATAATGAGTGCAAATCCAACAAACAGCAGGAATTTTTTATCGAATAAAAATTTATTTCGCGCCATAGTAATTAGTCCGTTTTAACCAAACAGCACAACATCAGCAATAAGTAAAACGAGAAGCAGGGGAAGATAAAAAATAGTAGCAATCAGGAGTTGTTTTGCTTTTTGAGAGTTTATCTTATTCGCAGTTTTGAAGGCAACGAATAAAAATATAAGTCCTGCAATGGATGATGATATTAGAAATACTTTACTGGCAAGTCCTGCTGCTGCAAGCAGTAAACTGCACACTATAAGCGCCACCGAAAAAGATACAATAATCCATGACGTAAAACGGCCATTCTCATCATTAATGGGAATCATTTTAAATCCTGCTCTGGCATAATCTTCTCTGTAAATCCAGGCAATGGAAAAGAAATGGGGCATTTGCCACAGGAATAAGATTCCAAAGAGTATCCACACTTCCGGCGCCAGTTTTCCCTGAGCCGCAAGCCATCCACCCACGGGAGGAAGCGCTCCCGGAACTGCCCCGACAAAGGTATTCCATACGGTTCGTGTTTTAAGGGGAGTGTAAATCCCGAGATACATGACAAGTGTCAGAAGTGCCAAAATACTGACAGCAAAAGAAACGGTGAGAAAAAGATACAAAATACCAAATCCTGAAATACCCATCCCAAAGATCAACCCCTCTTTGCCGGTTAGTTTTCCTGAAGGCAGCGGCCTGGATTTCGTCCGGTTCATTTTTCCGTCCAGTTTCCGCTCAATAAATTCATTCAGAGCAGCCACACCACCTGATACGCAAGCCGTTCCAAAAAGAGTATGAAACAGAAGCCATCCGTGACTCACAAGGGATTCACCCTTATCCACAAGTCCGAGATAAAAACCGATGAACGTGGCAACCAGTACCAAAAGATTGATATTGGGCTTGGTCAATTCTTTGTAACTCACCAATTTCATTTTTATTCTGTTAAAACCAATCCCTGCTTCGGTAAATGACAGCATACTTCTCTCTTGTGGGAGCACCATCAAACGATAGCAGCGCAGTGTCAGAAAAACGGAAGTCCCCAGCATGAGGGCACCTGTCCAGACGTGAAGTGTTGTAATTAAAGGTGAGCGGACGGACCAAATGACAAATGCAGCGAGAGTCAGTTGAAGTCCGAGCAGTATTGCCAACACAATTGGAAGAACCCATATCTTACGATTTGTTCTAAATGAACGAACTGCGTTCACGATTAATCCGATAATTCCAGCAGAAACTCCCATTGCCGCTAACCTGTGTAGGACATGAATCACAACCTGAGACATCGTTACAGGGTTCAATCCCGACTCAAACCGCTGGCTGTTTACGGTCATCAGAGTTTCCTGACTGAAGATTGGCAGAAGATTACCGGCGAATAGGGGGAAATCCATGAGCGCAAGTCCCGAACCGGTGTGGCGCATGAGAGCGCCTAAAATCAACTGCAAATAGATCAAACCAACAGTAAATAGCGACCAGTGGAAAAGTTTTCTGTTTTGAGGCAGATCAATTGAATTCTTCCTTTCAGACCATTCTTTAGATAAAACATAAGCAATACAGATGGTGATGCAGAAAAACGTTTGAGCGAGAATTCCGTGTGACATTGAAACAGCCGTTGGAAGAAAATAAAGAACGGTTAATCCACCGAGCATTCCCTGAAGCACGACAGCCAATAAAGCTGACCATCCCATTCGCTTAACCCACTTTCGCGATTCACTTCTCCACAGCCAAAATGCCAGAATAACGGTCAAAAGTCCCACAAATGAAGCAACCAATCGGTGAGTGTGTTCATAAAATATTCCACCTACCATTTGTGACGGGGGAAAGGAAAACATGAAATAGCCGTATGTATTAGGCCAATCAGGGACTGCGAGCCCTGAACCGGTACTTGTTACCATTCCTCCCACAAAAATCAGTAGAAGTGTTGATAAACAAGTGAATTTAGAGAATCGACGCAGCCACATTTAATTAACAGTCCTAATTGTAGATTAAAATTTTAAATCTCCTCCCAGGTTCATAAATCAAAATTAAAAAAATAAAAAATTACCAGACTTCCTCTCCTTCTTCACCCAGGTTAGGATCCTGATCAGCCAGCCACGAGTTAAAATCATCCTCAGTCTGAACTTTAAAAATCCCTTTCATTTTGAAGTGACTGTTTCCGCATAACTGAGCGCAGGCAATCTGCCAGTCACCTGTTCGGGTGGGTACAAACCAGAACGGAATCCTCATCCCTGGGATGGCGTCCTGCTTAACCCGCATTATGGGTAGAGAAAAACTGTGAATCACATCTTTTGTGGTCAGATGGATAATAGCCGGTTTATTAACAGGAATACGGAGCTGACCTACGGTAGTAATATCATCCAGTGCAGCAGGATCATCAGAATCCAGGCCCAGGGGATTTGCCTGTTCATCCACAAGGTAAGGATCGGTCTTACCGAAGACACCATCTTCACCCGGATAGTGGATATTCCACGCAAACTGTTGACCCACAACCCGCACCACAGTGGACTCTTCCGCAGGGGGAAAATCGGTTTTGAGATGATGCCAGAATGGACTATCGTGACCTATAAGCATATAAACATCAAAAATGGCTACAAAAGCGATCATGGATACGGGTACGATCGTTTTAGGAAATCCTTTGGAATTCACCGATTGATTAGATTTTTCCCGGAATTTTGCAAGAAAATAAACGAAAAATATCCCCCATACAATAAACATAACCACCATCAAAATATGAACTATATTGATGGCAGTATCAATCTCATGGGCAAATGTGGAAGCACTTTTAGGTAGCCATAGTCCGTAGTCATCCATTTAAAACCACCCTCCTTTTAACTCTTTTGATTTAATCGCTTGACCATTTCCCTTATGTCTTTCCAGCAGTTTAGACCTTCTCTTCATACGTAAAGCAAAGGCGACAATTGCCCCCAGAACACTCCCCGTCACACCCATCAGTGAAATGATTGCCAGGTTTACCCCCTGAACCATGGCTGACTCTGCATTACCAAAACAGACAGCACAGGCGGAACCTATGGCTGGGGAAAAAACTATTGCCATGAGCAAAAAGATAGACCAATGAATTTGTGTTTCCCTGGTTATCATACAATCCTCATAGCTTTTTGAGCTTTTGAAATACTTTGATACCATAAACTATTAGAACGCCGGCAACGATAAAAGAAAATATTGCCAGTACCAGTAGCATACCATTGTCCGCTCCGCTAAAATAAGAACTCAAACTCCACACTCCAAACCAGATGGCAAATAGAGTGGATACAGAAATAAAAAAGATGTGAAACGCTTTAAGGGACATTAGGCATTCCTACATTATCCAGGAAATCAGTAAGGGGAAATGCTATCAATAACACAAAAAAGATAAATGTAAATATCAAGACTACCAAAATGACACGCTTTTCTGAGATCAGGTGCATAAAAAAGCTTGCCACCAGGGACCCTTTTAAACCCGCAATAATCATGGCTACTGTAACTCCGAGCCCCACTGCCATTTCCAGAGATGCCACAGCAACAGTGAGTACTGTAAGCATAGCTAGTCCTCCAAAAACTGTAAAGTAGATCCAAGTATGTTTTTTTACTTCTTCAACTGTTGTTGAGTTCATATCTTCTCCTATAACAAATAAATAGTGGGAAACAGGAATATCCATACCAGATCGACAAAATGCCAGTAAAGCCCGGCGATTTCTATCCGGTTCTCAAACTGTTTCCGATTCGTTTTCCACATTTTAGCGCCGGGGATCAGGAAATAGGCGTTAACGATAATACCCCCAGAACATGGAGCGCGTGCAGGCCCGTCATGGTGAAATAAAGCGCATAAAAATTATTGGTTGAAGGATAGTGGTGATGTTGAAACTTGGGGATGTACTCCCAGAAAATCTTTATGATCAGGAATACAAGAGCAAGAAAAATGGTGGATGCAAGATAAACACGGAAGTTTTCGAAGTTATTCATTTTTAAAGACGCCCATGCCATAACCATAGTAACACTGGAAGCGATGAGGACCATGGTGTTGACAGTTCCAACCAGCACATTAACTTCCTCCGACTGGACAGGCCAAGCAGTCGAGCTTATGCGAAGCAGAATGTAAGAGGAGAACAGAGCGCCGAAGAGCATCACCTCCGAAGCGAGGAACAACCAGATACCCAGTTTGGGGCTGGTTAAACCGGTATCCTCACGAATGTCAACGGTATAGGGTATCTCCATAGATTACTATCCTCCAGCTTCTACCGGTTCTTCCGGTTGGTTTTGTGGGACAAACTCTTCAATCCTGCCATTCACGGGAACATTATACTCATAAGCAGAGCGATGGACCTCCGGTACAGCAGCAAAATTTCCATGAGCAACAGGTGGGGATGGTGCAGCAGACCACTCTAGAGTAGTAGCTTCCCATACATTATCCGAAACCTTTTCGCCCTTTTTCAGCGTCAGGAATAAATTGACTATAAAAGCTACCTGGAAAATGCCTATGATCCAAGCGCCCCACGACATCCATTCATTCAGAAAAAGAACAGGTTGAGCATGGTCATACTGCAAACCTCCATCGTATAATCTTCTGGAAACACCCGCCATTCCCTGAATGATCATTGGCCCAAAAGCAAGATTCATCCCTACGAGAGTTCCCCAGAAATGAACCTTACCCAACGCGTCGTTCAATTTTTTCCCGGTCATTTTTGGGAACCAGTAGTAGATCCCCGCGAAAAGGGCTATGATAGTACCGGGAGCCACCACATAATGAAAGTGTCCAATCACATAGTAGGTGTCATGCAGGTGAATATCAGGTGGAGCCAGTCCCAAGGGTAGGCCCGTAAGTCCGCCAATTCCAAACATGGGAATCCACGCCAGGGCGAACAGCATAGGAACATTGAATCGAACAGATCCGCCCCAAAGGGTAAAAACCATCACCGCAAGAAATATGACAGACGGGATTGAAATAATCATAGTCGTGGTCTGAAACCAGGTAGCAACACTTGATCCCATGCCAGTCATGTACATATGATGGGCATAAACAGTAAATGACATAAATCCGATGAAAAATAGGGAATAAACCATCGCTTTGTATCCCCAAAGGGGTTTTCTGGTGTTGTTTGTAACAATTTCAGCCACGATACCAATTGCTGGTAAGATTAACACGTAAACCTCCGGATGAGCGAGAAACCAGAAAAGATGCTGCCATAACAAGGCGTTTCCGCCGCCTGCAATATCTACGACGTCTCCCCCTATAACCATGCCACTGGTCATATAAAAACTGGTCCCCAAAACTCGATCCAAAAGCTGAAAAATAGCTCCCACTTCCAATGGCGGAAAAGCCAGAAGAAGCAGGAAAGCTGTAATAAGCTGTGTCCATACGAAAAAGGGGAGCCGCATCCAGGTCATCCCTTTTGCTCTTAACTGTACAGTAGTTACAATAAAATTTATAGCACCCAGTAAGGACGATGTAATGACGAATACCATGGCAATCAGCCACACTGTCTGCCCCGGCTGGATAACCGCCAGGGGTGGGTAGGAAGTCCAGCCAGACTGAGCTGCTCCCCCAGGTAAGAAGAAACTCAACAGCATGAGGACACCGCCTACAAAAAAGATCCAGTAACTCGCCATATTAATCCTGGGAAAGGACATGTCCGGAGCCCCAATCTGCAGTGGCAGAACATAATTACCGAACGCTCCCACAGCCAGCGGGACAACACCCAGAAATATCATGATCGTGCCGTGCATGGCGCCGAGGGAATTGTAAAACTCCGGCAGCATGGTACCTACCGGCAGCATAGACTCCTGTGTCGTGAAAAACCAGACCAGTCCGGCAATCCCGAGAAATATAAATCCACTCAAACTGATGTACGGACGTTTTATGCCGCCGATGAGGAATACCACAATTCCCATGATGGTAAATCCAGAAATGAAGATCCACCATGGACCGGGTTCATCCGGAAAGGCTAACGACCACCTCATGAGTGCCATTAACATAAAACCCAGCAGGAGGAATGCCAGCGCGGTGATCCCATATTGGATTCCAATAACCTTATGGTCGGTGGAAAAAATGTACTTGCGCCACCAGCCTAACTCTTCGTGATGCTCTTCTTTGGCGGTTGATTCGTGTTTGGCTATTTCTTCAGCCATTTTCTTATCCTCCTACGGACCGTCTTGTTTACTGATGCGTTAACCGGCCGATTCCGCTATTTCTTTTTCTGTCTTGAGAATGTGAAATCTACCTTCTTCGTCTCGTCGCCATCAATAGTCACCGTTTCCGTGTGGCTCCCTAATTTTTCGTGCCATGCTTCAATTTCGTAGGTTCCTGAATCCAATCCTGAAATTGTAAAAACACCATCCTTTTCTGTCACATCATAAAAAGGATGCATCAGGACAGCAATGAATCCGCCCATCCAGGGATGGACATCACACTTAATGGGGAACATTTCTTCTGCGTATTCAAAAGTCCTTTCCATCTCTTTCAAAAATTTGGGCATGGTTACATTGAACTCGAAATTTTCTTCCGGAAACGCATGAAGGTTGTGCAATATTCCATCAGAGTTCAAAAACTTCAGTGGCTGACCCAGCATCAAGGCACTCACATGGGGTTTATATTGACAACCTTCCTGATTAATTACAACCGGTTCTTCGGGGATTTTCCACTCTTTTTCCGGCAGCCCGCTTATGACCTGGACGAAAATATTTCCCATGGTGTTTCCTTCTCCTAATACCAGCGCTTCAGATCTTGCAGGATAACTTTCAGGGTCCTTTTCGTGCTTCAATGCACACACCGGCTCGATGGTCATATCAAACTTTTTCAATTTTGGGACTTTTCCCTCGTAAGTAACCGTACCTGTGATGGTGCCTCCGGCACTTAACCAAGAGAAAATCCATAATCCAAAAACTAAGCTTTTAACAAAGGCAATTTTCGGTTTCATGATTGCTCCAAATATTTCAATTGGAATAAGGTAAAAAATCCTCTTTTTATTTCTACCAAAATATATTTTTAACACTGAACTTTTCTTATTCAGTAATTTTCCTAAGGCATACTCATTTTCATTTCATTGCCATCATCTGCCCCAATTCCACATCGCCAGATTCAGTGACAGGGATAGCGCTACCCATCATCATATCAATATTGTTGGTAGAATCAGCATTGTAGAAGCCGATTGTGTAGACCGCTGTACTGTAATCCATGCCTGAAGTCTCGAAAACACCAAGAAAATAATTACCCGTTTCACTCACCTCCACATGTTCATCGTATGATGCAGTAGAAAGAATGTCACCTCCTCCACTTACTGAAAGGGGAAACATGAAGTCGGCAATGGGGCCAGCGTCCCTAGCAGCACTCCAGGTTTCTCCCTGCCAGAGATAGCCCATGATCATCCCTGTACTGTCTTCAGCAACATATGGCATGTTATTCATTTCCATAAACATAATACTGGCATGTATTTCAGCCGAGAAGGCATCTCCATCATCATCTGCAGCACAAGCCATGAAGGTAAATGATACCATCATGATTATTGTTAATAGAGTTAGTACTTTTTTCATTTTTTCATTCCTTTCATTTGGTTGTTATCGCGGTGCCCGGTTACCGGGTTCAATAAATTCATGCATTAAAAAGTTCACCAGATCCCAAGTCTGATCCTCGTTTAACGTTCCTTCCAAGGCCGGCATGGCACTGCCGGTTAAGCCCGTTGATAATGTACGGTAGATATCTTCTGATTCTGAGCCGGCGATAAATAACCACGGTTTCGACAGGTCAGGAGGAACTATTTTTTCACCCCAGGCGTCCTTGAGGGTTGGGGTACTGGGTCCATCGCCATGACCTCCAATCCCGTGACATTTCGAGCATTCTATATCTATGTACCACTGCTTTCCGGCGGCTATACTTTCAGCAGAACTGATCTTTCTGGGTGGTGTTGGAATAACCCGAACTCTATCCTGCCGGGCAAAATATTTGGGGGCAAATGTTTTAATGTATTGAATGACTGCCTCTTTATCCTCAGTCCTCATGCTTGCCCAAGCCGGCATGGCATTATCCGCTCCCATACCGTGACTGATGGTGCGATAAAGATCTGTATCAAGAGGGACATGTCCAGTGGTAGTGGAACGGACTTTAAATTTTCCGTCTGTAAAATTACGGGGTTTCACCGTGAGGTTTCCGGCTACCACACCATCACCTTTACCGGATATACCGTGACACACCACACAACTCCGCTCATAAATTCTTTTTCCTTTATTCACCGGGTCTTCGTTTCCGGCAAAGAGGGCAACAGAAAATAAAAGTAAAATGAGTATCTGGATTTGCAATTTCATGAATTAAAAAGCGAACATAACCATAAACATATGCCAATCGGAATCTACATTCACCGTACGCCCCATACCGGCGACCCAATCAGGGTTATACATATCCGGTGTTGGCTCCGGAAACCCGAAGAGATTATCCTGAGAACCATATTCATAAACTAAGGTGATTGGTTGGAGGAGATGCCACCGGAATCCTACTACGTACCGGGAGTAAACCGTCTGAGCATCGGTCATATCATTTGGCATGGGGTCCCCAAATGACCACTCGTCTGGTTCTCCATCATTATTGAAATCACCATATTCCCAAGTTGAAGATCCATAGTCTCTGATATACCCTCCATTAACCGGATCCGCCCATTGATTCTGAATGTCCACCCAATCATACCGACTTATAAAATAAAGTTTTGATGGAATAATCACAACATCTGCACCAACAAAACCACCGGTAAAATCGAACGGGCGCACCAACCATGTGAGAGAACTTGCACTCCTCACCAAGTGATCATGTCCACCGCCTTCACCCTCGCCAAAATAGGGCAAGTTCAAATTTGTCATATCAATATCATCATCGTGTCCAACAAGGTATTGACCATAAAGGTTAATAGGGTATCCGACTAATTCAACATCAACAGAAGCATCCACTCCCCACCGATAAAATTTACTATTATCTGGCTCATTGTGCACATTTATATCCCAATAATCAATCATGTCTTCAGTAGGATATGGATTACCGGGAAGATCCCGCAGATTCTGAACACCGGAATAATACAACCCGCCAACCCGCACATGTTTAATGAACCCGTCCAGGATCCTCGAGACAGCGACGCGGCCGTAGTAATCAAATTCCACATTGCTGTCAAAATGTCCATTGGTACCATTAACCAGTGCAAATTCGTAACGGACTGCGTGCAACCCTTTGTGTACTATACCGTTTAATGCCGTACCAACCTGGGGTGATGACAACCTGAATGATCCCTTAACGCCGCGAATATTATACACCTCATAAGGAGCAAGGGCAGAACTCAACCGCCTTAGGTTTGAGAATGGCAATTCTAATTCAAATGAACCAAACTTGATATTTGCAACACCTGTACCTGAATTGAAAATATTGTTATACTGAAAAAATGCGAAATCCCAATGAGCATGAGATGGAGATCCAAACCGCCCTGACTCCACTGCCAGTTCCTGTTCGATCCCTAACGATGTCATGAACGAAAGGTTTTTCCCAAATGTACCGCCAAACCAAAGGTGACCTCCAGCATCACGAAAGGATCTAACATGATACTGATCTCCCGGCGGGAGTCCCGGCGGGGGAGTAGCAGCCATATTGCTTTCAATAATCCTGTCCACAAACATCTCATGAAGCATCCCCGCCATCATGAACCTCGTCCAAGTCCATGGAGGCGTATCTTCTATAGTACCGGGAAGCTGGAACCCGTTGGCACGAAATAGTTCTCCAAATTCATTGAGCTTTGGCTCAGATACATGGCAGGTTTGGCATGGTTTATTATATTTCCGTGCAAAAGCAGGAATAGCATAGGATTTTTGAAAAAGTATTGCGATTATGAAAGCAACGGTGAGAAAAGAGGTGATTGTCGTAAAGTATTTAAAATATTTTATCATTCGGGGGAAATTTATATTGAAATTATTTTTAATTCAAGGAATTGATTTTCAGGTGTATTTTCCGACAAAAAACTCCTTTTTTTATAAATGAAAAAAAATTTAGATTTTCTTCAGTTGTTAGTCCTTCTTTTTTTCCGGCTTTTTGAAAATAAAATCCAGTGTTACTGATTCGTCTCCTTCTATTGTGACTGTTGCAGTCTGAGCGGGAATTTTTTCATGCCACGCTTCCACGGTGTATGTGCCGGGTGGTAAATCATCAAGAGTATATTTTCCACTATCATCTGTAACAGCAAAACAGGGATGGTCCAAAACTCCAATAAATGCACCCATCCAAGGATGTACATCGCATTTTACCTTCACCATAACCTCTGGTGTATTAAACGATTTCGTTATTTTCTTTCTCGCTGCGGGCATGGCTTCATTGAATTCTTTATTCCCTTTTTCCTTCGGTAAGGCGTGTACATTGTGTAGCGTACCATCACTGTTTAATATGTCAAGTGCCTGCCCGACTCTTACCCCTAAAACATGGGGTTTATAAATACAGCCAATCTGATCAATGGTGACCGCTGTTTCAGGAGCTGGGTAATTCTTTCCTTCAAGACCTTCTTTTATGTAAACAAATACATTTTGCATCTTACCATTTGGACCGGCAACAAACCATTCGGTTCTTGCCGGAACTTCGTGTTTCATATTGCAAATTGGATCAGCGCCCATTCTGATGGGTTTCATTTCAGGCATTTCGCCATCAAATTTCACTGTCCCTGTAATAGAGCCGTCTCCCGCAAGCAGAAAACTAGATGTTTGCAGCAAAACATATAACGCAATTAAAATACTCTTATGTTTCATTTTTTCCTCCTATTTAACATTTTACCAATCTTCCCACTCATCATATTCTTCTTCCTCTTCCTTGGGAATTATAAAGTCGTAGCCATTTTTATCAAAAAAGTCTTTAAGTTCCTTTGTAATATCTTTTTTCCCCTTAATAGACAAAGTATATTCTGTTAACCCCTCCAGCATTGCTTCCTCGTCCCCGTCTAATGCAACGATTTCTTTACCAAAAAGAGATATAGCTTCGGGAATTGCAACATCATCCGCCGTTGGAATATACGGTTTTGGCATTTTTGTTCCCGGCATAATAACCTGTGGATCACGGAACCATTCGACAATCCAATCTGATCGGAGCCGCTCTTTTGACATGGCTAAATTCGGCGCCCATGTTTCTGCTGTTTGCGTGGGAAATTGAGTTCCGTAGAAATGGCATTTTTTACATTCACCCATTTCCTGAAGTTTTTCACCTGCTTTGAATGCAATAGATTTTTTGTCAAAAGTATGAGGTGATTCGTATGGGATAAAGTGCTTATCCCTGTATTGGAAATATTGTATGATCGAATTCCAATCTTCGTCAGTAAAATTGAATGACGGCATTCTTACCCGCAGATTCGGCCGGATAGTAATGGGATACTTGAAAAATTCCAGCAGCCAGTCTGGCTGTACTTTTAATCCTTCCGTATTCAGGTTTGGTGGAGAAAACTCAGGTAGCCCAATGATGTCTGCAATATCGCCGCCTTCATCTTCAATAATGTGGCATCCCTGACAATTAAATTCGTTCACAAGCCATTGTCCCTTTTCAACAAAAACCGTTTGGGGGGTCATATCCTTATGAATTGATGATTCTTTTGTAAATCCCAAAAGCACAGTAACAATTGCTTCTATTTCATCCTCAGTAAAATCAAAATTTGGCATCCTCAATTTATCATACGTTGAGCGGACTTTATCTTTATCAAAACTTCTTGGATGCAGCAGTTTATGTGTGAACCATGCCTGTCTTGTATGATCTATAGGGATAAATCCGAAATCCAGTTTTTCAATCGGTTTACTGCCTTCTTCGGTTAATTCTGTTCCAACGGGCTTATCTTTTTCAAAACCGGGAATGTTGTGACAGCCGAAACATCCGTAATGACGGATAAGTTTTTCACCGGTATAAAGCAGTTTTCCTTCCAGATTCATATTCTGAAGTTTCTTTTTTGCATCCATTTCTGAATTCATTTTCAGCAGAAACTGCATGGTAATGTTGTCAATTTCATCTTTGTTTACTTCGGGAATATCCTGCTGAATAAACTCTTCATTTTTCATGCTTGTCAGGTACGCCGCAATATCAACAGCTTCCATATCTGAAAGGCGTAAATTGGGCATACGGGAATCATCATAAAAGCTGTTTGGATTCTTAATCCAGTTGTAAACCCATTGAGTAGTCGTTTTCGTTTTAAGTCCTGTCAGATTTGGACCGTGCTGCTGCCTGAGTGTTTTCAGTGTTGTTTCAACTTCGTCGGGTTCCTCCTGCACAATGTGACATCCACGGCATCCCACATTGTTAAATAAATCTTCACCTCTTTTAATACTTCCTCTTCTTGGCAGAGAAGTCATTTCATAAGGTGTACTCTGCTCAAAAAGATAATTTACAATAGAATGGATTTCTTGTTCAGTCCGTTTGGCGTCCTTTTCTGAACTGTTGTTTAAAAGGTTAAAAAATCTCGGCATCCATGTATTGTGCCGGAATGATTTTGGATCTTTAATCCATAGATAAGTCCATTCTTTGGTCGTCTTACTTGCAAGATGAGTTAGATCAGGACCTACTTCCTCCCTGCCATCCAGTCTATCTATTAAATGGCAGCCGAAACATCCTGCTTTTTCAATTAACGCCAGTCCTTTATTAAGCTTATCCGCTTCCTTAATTCTTACTTCCGAAACGTGACATTTTACACAGCCCGCTTCGGTATAATTAAGCGAATACATGGGTGTTGACCAAAACTCCATTTCTTGCCAGCTGTATTTTTCAATCCATTCTTCCTCTTGACGTTCTGTGGCAGGTGTGTGAGCCGCGGTAATGAAATCTGTCCCTCTTCCCCTTCCTCCATGGCACCCGGTGCAACCAAAATCATTGATTGGATGAGAGGAGCCGGATGAAAGATAAAGCTCAAGATTTGGATGCGTCCTAAACGGCTGAGGATAATCCTCGAATTCAGCCCTGTCTATTCCAAGATGGCATGTAACACAACGGTCTACTTTAGGTACCTGCATAAAAACGATATCATCTGTAATATCTTTAATAACGATTTGTTCAACTTTATAATAAGGATTCAGGAAATCAAGAGCAGGAAGATCCCTTACCAAATCAGCAGCTTTATTTCCAATGCTCATGGAAGCAGGATCAATTTTCTTCAATTTCCTTGTGTAAAGATTTAACTGACGGTTTAACTCCGATACCTTCTTCCTTGATTCATCCATATTTTTTGTAAATAGCTGGTTAATTTTCTTTTGCTTACCCAGTTGCCGTTCAACTTCCTCTAACTCAAGTTTTATCTGATGGACGTCAATATCTAATTGGTCCAGTACTACTTTTGCCAGTTCAACATCACCATGACCTCTACCAAGCGCCTCTTCATATTCGTATTTAGCCGCATCCATTTTAGCTTTTACGAAGGATAAATTCTGCTCCGTTTTATAATACACCGCTTCTATTTCCTGTAACTGCTTTTGTAAAACTTTATAATCACCTTCTTTTTCGACAAGTTCTCTTTCACTATTCTTCAAAGCAGCAAGCGCTTCTTGATAATCTTCCTGAACTTCTAAACTCACCTTTTCATCTTCGTAAAAACCTGAGATCATTTCAGTTTCTAATTTGCGAAATTCTCTCTGATAATCTTTCCAGCTCCGGTCATAATCGTCAGCGAATGTCCAGATCAAAAGCAATAAAAAGACAATGCTAGATAACCCAAACAGTTTATTCAGTTTTAGTATATCGTAATATCTTTCCTGTTTTGCCATTTATTTAGCCGCTGATAGACGCGGATTGTAACTTATTTTTATAGGAATATTTTCGTTACCATTCGATCGTAAACAAGTTTCTGTTTTCTTTATAAAATCTGCTTTCATCTGAGCAAATCCGCGGCTAAATGTTGAAGAAAAATTCAGGGATTGCTATAATATATTTCAGGTTTAATATCCAGCGCAGGTACATCTTAATGGGAAGAGACAACATACAAAGCAGTAAGAAAATAAAAACACCAAATTTGAAATTCCCTAATTTCTGATGCAATTCTTTAAATATTGTTTTTGCAAGTAACGGTGGGATAAGTAAAAAATAGCCGATAACAACCAAAAAACCGAAAACTTCCCTTACCATAATATTCTTCGGTAATCCGGTATTAAACCATTTAATGAAAATAATTTCTGAAAGATTGATATTGGTCAGCGGTTCCAGTTTGTGAACGTCCCAGTATTCAAATGGACCAAAAAAGTTCCAGTTTGGTCCCCGCAAAAATGTACCAATCACAATCAATGCCACCCACAGAATCATCCACCCGAATAAAAAAATGGGAATCGCCATTCTCCTGTTATTAAAACTAAAGTATCCTGAACCTTCTTTATTGATATCAATATAAGGAATTGCCATGAGACCTATAATGATCAATGTTGGAAAAACAACTCCCGCAAGCCACGGATCAAAATAGACAAGCATTTCCTGCAATCCAAGAAAGTACCAAGGAGCTTTTGAGGGGTTGGGTGAGTCGGCTGGATTTGCTGGACCTTCCAACGGCGCCTCAAGCCCAATGGACCAGACCAGCAATACGACCATTAATAAAATGAATGAAATAAATTCCACATATACTAAATCGGGCCAGACCAGTACTTTATCATCCGGTTCGTTATATTCTTCGGGTTTCTCCCCGGATTCAATGAGTGCATCGTTCTTCAATGCCTGACTCATTGCTATCCAAAGGAATATGAACACAAAAAAAATGAGTCCAATAATGGGTACATTATCCGGTTTTGCAATGATGAGTTTGAAATTTTCATCGGTTATTCCATAAAGGAAAAACCCCACCATGGATATCATTACCAATGCAAACCCTTTCTTTGTCCACAGGAAATTGAGTCTTAACCGTTTATTCCATTTTCCAAACCAGTCATTGGGCGGAAAGAAAAAGAGAAATGAAAGCATTCCTACAGTCAACATAATTGTAGGACGTGTTAATTCATTTATAATATGTTTGAAAGTTTCCATTTTATTTTAATTGATTGAATCAGGAATTTTAGGTAGGTCCGGATATTCCTCCGTCTTTTCTTACGCGCCAAAAGTGAACTGCCATCAAAATCATAATTATAAACGGCAGCCCAATACAATGAAGAACATAAAATCTTAAAAGGGCTGCTTCTCCTACAAATCTGCCTCCCAAAAGAGCAAACTTTACATCACTTCCCATGTGAACAAAACTGACATCACCCAATCTAAGCAATGCAGCACCCGGTCCTTCATGACCAAGGAAAGGTGTGGCTCTTGCCATATTGGATCCAACCGTAATCGCCCAGATGGCTAATTGATCCCACGGTAATAAATATCCCGTAAAACTTAACAGAAGGGTTAAGGTTAAAAGTAAAACACCAATAGCCCAGTTAAATTCCCTAGGCGGTTTGTAGGAGCCGGTCATGAACACTCTAAACATGTGCAGCCAGACAGTTATCACCATAGCATGAGCTCCCCACCTATGGATTTCCCGCATTATTCCCAAGGGAACCTGTTCACCTAAATCAATAATATCTGTGTAAGCATATTCCACTGTGGGTCTGTAATAAAACATTAATAAAATGCCAGATATGGTCAAAACCAAAAACAGAAAAAAAGATAGCCCTCCCATGCACCAGGTAAATTTCAGCTTAACTGCATGTCTCGGTAGACGTACAGGATGAAGATGAAGAAATACTGAGTTTAAGACAGACATCATTCTCTGTCTGCGCGTTCGTGGAACACCCGATCTGATTATGGATTTCCAAACCTGACTTTCGCCCATTCGTTCAAATATACTTGGTTTTTTCTTATCACTCATAATTTATCCCATTTTAAGCAAGTAGAAATGATTCAGGATCAGACCACTGATCTTTTTCATATTGAAATTTTTTTGTTTTATCTACCAGTATCTGACCATCATCTGCCAATAAAATTCGAAATCTTTCAAGTGGCCGCGGAGCTGGTCCTTCAAAATTTATACCTGTTTTTCTAAATCCGCTCCCATGGCAGGGACATTTAAACTTCTGTTCATTTTCCAGCCAGTTTGGGGTACAACCCAGGTGTGTACATGTTGTTGAAAGTGCATACAGATATTCAGCTGTACGGACAACCCAAATACCATGTTTATGCTTCCATTTAAGGTCCACCTGACCAACCTGATAATCATCGGGAATACCAATCTTAAAAGATTGCGGTGGTTCAAACAATACATTCGGAAACATAAACCGCAATATCATGGTGAAAAATCCGCCTGTGGCCGCCGCAAAGGCAATCCATGCTATTGTAAGCCACGAAAAAAACGATCGGCGTGAAACCTTTTCCGGTACTGATCCTGCTCCGATACTTGCTGTTACCTCTTTCTCCTGAGGTTTTTCAACTAATTGTTCTTCTTTTTCTTGTGTTTCTTTTTCAGTCATTTACTAATTGTTCAATGATTTCATATAATGAATGGCAGCATTTCTCACTTTCAAATCAAAATTGTCTTTACTCAGTTTCTGGATTGACTGATTCAGCAACAGGTCCTCCAGGGATGCTGCGGAATTAATGGCAATAATCATCATTTGAGACCGCTGGAAATTATTCACAAATTCTTGTTTCACCATATAATTTTTATCTAGAATTAACTGTAAAATATTTCGCCCTGAACCATCACCCAGATTGGCAAGGGATATGGCTGAAACCCATTGGACCTTCGGCTCTGTATCATTTAAACCTATTTTTAAATATTCTACTGTTTTTTCATGCTTCAAATTCCCCAGGGCAACCATTGCTTCAAATCGAACTGACGGCGATTCGTGACGGGAAAGTTCAGATAAGACACCTGCATCTTCCAGGTTTCCAATAAGACCCAATGCAGATGCAACGGCTGATAAAATATCCTCATTGCTATCATCTATGACACTTTTGATCACCGGAGAAAAACGTTCATCTCGGGTAACACCCATTGCGGAAATCAGGTATCTTCTAACTCTTGGATCAGGATCGTATCTTTTTGCCCATTCAAAGGTAGTAATCATTTCATTCACAAATCGGTCACTTTTCGGTACTTTTTCCGGTTTCGCTAAAATTCTTGCCAGTTCATAAGCGGCCTGCCATCGTTTTGTTGCACCGCCAATCTTTACATCTGTAAGATATTCTTCTGCAGTCTTGGGTTCGTAGGTCAGCAGTTGCCAGAGAAAAAAGACAAGAACACCAAATGCTGCAATCAGAAATGGTATGACAAAAAACGAATGAACGATGACTCGCAGTGCTGATTTATTTTCTGCTGGTTCGTTCATTGAGTTTTATTGAGGTTATCTTTGCTTAATCAAGACTGGAAATTTACAATAGCATATTCTTTTTGAACAAAGAGAAAAGTTGTTTTTTTATTAAAATGTGCCCAGGAGAGGACTTGAACCTCCACATCCAGCAGGATACTAGCTCCTAAGGCTAGCGCGTCTACCAATTCCGCCACCTGGGCATAAAACACTTCATCGGGCAGAAGTCTACCCCGCTCGTACCGAAAAGGTACGATTGGGGGGCAATTCCCCCACCTGGATAAAGCAAAATCTTTAAGGATCCTAATTAAAAAGCCGCCGAATTTAAACGATTATTGTTTGAATGATGATAGTTTTCTTTTCTTGAATCCAAGTTATAAAAAAAGGGCAGTTTGAACTGCCCTTTTTTAAACAATTATGTTTTATCAGTTTTACTTAATCAGAATCATTTTCTTTGTATCAAAAAAGTCATTGGACCTGATCTGATATAAATATACACCACTGTTCACCTGGGATCCAAATTGGTCCCGGCCATCCCAGTTAATACGGTAAATACCTGCCGGCTGATAGGAATTTACCAAAGTGGCAACTTCCTGTCCGAGAATATTCAGAACTCTTACCTTAACATCACCTGCCTTCGGTAAGTCGAATTGAATGGTTGTCACAGGATTAAAGGGATTAGGATAATTCTGATGAAGTAGAAAATCATCGGGAATAATTAATTCTGCTTCTGTTTCAATGTCGAGGCCGTCAATTGTTAGCCATCCGCTCGCACCAAAGGCATATATTACAGAAGGATCACCTTCAATGTCAGAGGCAAGTGCCTGAGTAAAGTTTAAGGAAACCATTCCTTCAGCTTGAGAGGAAACCTGTACCGTGACTTCAAAGATAGGACCATCTCCACTTTCAATTGGGATAAGATTTCCGTTAAACATAAGAATGTTTAAATCTCCACCAACATCACTCCAGTTGACAGAGGAACCAGCCGGAATCCGGTCAGTCTCTTGTACATTAATAGCCGTTATCCAATTGGGAACATCATCAATAAAGAGTTGAATTCCGTAAACATTAACACTGTTAGCAAGATCAATATTGAACGTACCATCTTCGCTCATTCCACCAGAAATCGAGAAAAGAGCTTCAGGCGTTCCTACTGCAAATTGGCCAGCCGTTACATTTGTTACCATTTCGTTATTTGCTATATCCCAGAATTCATAAGATGCATAATCCAGGTCCACAACTGTCTCAACATCGGCATCTGAATCGACTAAGAATGTAATAGCGGCAATTGTACCAGATCCCGGTTCTATAGCATCTCCTGCAAAACCAACGGCAGAAATGGTAAACATACCATTGGATTCAAATCCAGCAACAGAAATGGTGCTTGGGATTCTTTCCGTTGCTGCTATGCTGATGCCTGTCAACACATCAGGATCATCCATGATTACGATTTCAAAACCATAAACCGGCAGTGTATTAGACAAACTAAGATTAATGATTCCTTGGTTACCGGGGTCTGCAAAACCACTTCCCATAAAGCAGTATTGAGTTTCCACTGAAATCAAAAAGGTTCCACCATCGCTATCAACCATATACATCGTACCATCAGGGCTTTGAGCAACTGCACTTGAAAATTCAAGGGATACAGGGGTAAATGTTGTAGCTGCAGCCCGATAAACGATTCCACAAATTGCGCCTTCTCCTGGGGAAATCGGATCACCATCTTGCTGCAAATAAATGGCGACCTCTCCGGAAGTCTGATCGCTGAAGACAGCAGTGTATCCAGTAGTTCTATCAGTTGTAACCACATCTTCAGCTGTCAAGTTATCCGGTGCATCCTCAATAGTAATGTTTATATCACCCACATCAGATGCATTTTCTAGATCAACCCAAATAGTATCGGTAAAACCCGAAACCGCAGCGCCGTCTGAAAGATCCATATAGACCCATTCAGCAGGCATGGCAAATGCTTCATTTGAGAATTCTGACTCGCCAAGTTCACCATAATCGGCACTCACTACGTAATAGTACCATGTTCCATTTTCTACAGT
>CAYXUG010000032.1:0-24649 GCA_964468655.1 uncultured bacterium
ACCGTTATAATTAATATTCTCTAAGTAAGTGCCCGCTTGTACTAATACCGTATCCCCATCACTGCTTGCATCAATCCCATGTTGGATAGTGGCAAAAGGACTCTCTTCACTACCATCATTCTCATCTGAGCCTGATGTGGAGATGTGCCAGGTGGTAGGACCATCTATATAGACAAGATCATGGTAACTCTGCAACAAGCCAGCATCTAAAGAACTTTTTGTTGCCCATGTTTCAGAATCTAGATCATACGAGTAGGTGAGAAGATTATCGTGATTTGAAGATTTAGCTGTTAGAAGAGTCAAATCATTTTTCGAATCATATGCAAGATCGATATCCAATATTGCATTGATTGGGTAACCATCTGGAGGACCCTCAGGATCAAGTGAAGTCCAGGTATCAGAATTGTAATCGTAGGTATAGACATAAACGTAATCTTCATTGTCTCTAACTAATATTACTTTGTCATCTTCAACATCATAAGCTGCACCAAGGTCAACTATACCAGGATTGGAAAGAGATGATCGGTTTTCCCAAGTGTCTGTATTGTAGTCATAACTATAAGTCAGTACATCTGTGTTGGAATGAATTACATATATCATTCTATCACTTTCACTATCATACACCAAGGCTGATCGGCTATGATTGCCTGTCCCTTGGCTTGCGTTAGCAGTCCATGTGTCCGTACTGTAATCATAACTATTGGCATATATAGTCTGACCAGAAAAATAAACGAGAATTGTCTTATCACTTTCACTGTCATACGCAACAGATTCATCCATGCCACCACCTTGTGTTGAAATCAAGGTAGATTTGGACTCCCAACTATCCATAACAGGGTCATAGGCATCAACAAAGTACTCTAATCCTGTCCTGCTGAGAGCAATTAGTTTTTTATTATTTATATCATAAGTAATCTGACAATCATCATCGCCACCTGGATTAGTAGATGTGAGTGCGGAAGACCAAACATCAGATGACACATCATAGCTATAGGGTATGAAATTTGGGGAATACATATTTACAAAGATAAACTTGTTCATACTTGAGCCAGATAGGCTTGATGCAAATAGAAAAAATGCAATATAAAAATATCTACCTCGCATTAACATCCCATTCACCAAAGCCTTTGAACCAAATGATACTATCATTCTGTCACCACCAGCCCATTGATCTTTTCAAGAATGGTTATATCATTATTCTCTGGTCCTATAAAGGCATCACTGCCATTAAAATTTATAGTAACGGTCCCTGCCTGAAGCAACTTCACCTGCAGCTCCGCCAAGTCTCCTGTACCGCTTACCGCAGGGTTATCTCCATCAAGCAAAGTGGTATTTATCTGTACAGCACCTGCTTCAGTATTGATCTCATATAGAAAAATAGAATTTTGACCATTCTGGAAAAAACTGCCCTGGGAAATAAAAAAGCTTTCCCACAACTGTCCCGTATTTGTGGAGTCATGCCCGTTCCAGATGAACACATTGCGATCCTGCGCGAATGTGCTCGTCATGAACAACACTAAAAATGCTGATATAATGAATGATGATTTACGGTTCATTCTTTTTCCTTTCTTTATAGACTCACCCCTCCCGATAAATCGAGGTCCCCTCTCTCGGGAGAGAGGGGAAAGTTCGGGTGAATATTTCGCATGTTTTTAATTCTTATTTGCTTCATTCTCCTGATGCCCCCTCTCCTGAGAAAGGGAAATGTGTGGATGAATACTTCTCATGGTTTAATTCTTTCCTGGTTCAATTTCTTGAGGCCCCTCTCTCCCGAGAGAGGGGGTTTGGGGGTGAGTTCCTCATGGCACCGTAGGAAACGCCGGCGGTTCGCCAATGGTCTCCTCCTCCTGAAGCATGTAATAGGCATAAGCTCCGCCGCCGGCAGCCAATGCGCCCAGCGTAAGCCAAAGGAGTGTTCTTCTCTTTTTCTTCGGTTTTTTCTGAACCGGCGCGGCTACAGGCACGGCAGCTACTACAGGTTCCGTTCCCGGGAATCTTCCCGATGGCGGTGTTAAACCGACAATATCCCATGCCAGTTTTTCCACTTCCATGATGAGGCCGTCAACTTCACCTTTATAGGTAGTGTTCACCGTTTTGCTGATAGCGCCGGATTGCACTTCAAATATTCTAATATCAAGAGTATAACTGGAACCGATCTTACCGATAGAGCCGGTTATCATATTGGACACACCCAGCAGTTTTCCCACCTCAACGGCACATTCCGTAGAGGTACAGCCCGTTTGTTGAAATCCCTGCTCGCCCAGGATTTCATTCATCTGGGACCGCTCAACGATGGTCACGGCGCCTGTTTTCACTAGCTCCGAACGCATCCTGTCCGTGAGTGTCTGGGCTTCCAAAGTTGAGATACCCCGTCCTTCCAGGTCCAGTATTGCAATGGTTGTTTTACCGTCTCCGTACAGTTTTTGCGTTATTTGACCGGTTACCTGCGCCGGGATTAAAAAGAGCGTCATGGTTAAGAGCAAAATCGCTGAAACGGGTTTTTGGTATTTAATCATTTTTTTCTCCTGAATGCATTTAATAATTTTCTTTTCATTTAATCATACTCAATTGGTCATCGCGAATCCGCCAATGGTGGATGTGGCGATCTCGAGTGTTCTTCTGCCCAATTAATGAGATTACCACGTCGCTTCGCTCCTCGTAATGACAGAAAAGTAAGTATTCGCACTTCGTCCGAAGGATCCTGTGGGTAAAGACTTAGAATTGGAGTATTTCATTACTCAAATCCTCCCATTTGGGATTAATTGACTCAATCAACTGAATTTTCCTTTTTCTTGGTCCTTTTTTAATCTGTTTTTCTCTCATGATGACATCTTCAACAGAATCATAGGATTCAATATAAACAATTTTATTAATACTGTAGCGTGATGTGAACGATTTAGGATTCGACCCTGATTTGTGTTCATGGATTCTTCGTCCAATTTCATTCGTTATCCCAGTATAAAGCACTGTATTTCTTTTGTTTGTCATAATATACACATAATACTCTATTCTTTCACTCATACTCTATTTGTCATCGCGAATTCCTCCCTTGGAGGGATGTGGCGTTCTCGTTCACTCTCTTCGCAGACCGCTGAGATTGCCACAGTCGTCCGCCGGCTGGCGGATTCCTTCGCAATGACAATGCGGTTTGTGTCAAACACTTTTACAATGATCATTACTCCTCTCCTGCTTCAATTTCTTGAAGCCTCCTTTCGCCCGAGAGAGGGGGGTTGGTGATGAGTGCCTCCCCCAACAATTCATCGATCAAACCCGATAAATCTTTTTCAAAATCTTCTTCCTCGGTAAAACCCCGTTTGATAAGGCGGATTGTCCGATACTTATCCATCACAAACAGGCGGGGCAGCATTTTATCAGGAACATATTTTTCCATTGCCATGCCGTACCTGTCAATGAGAATGGGAAGCGTCATTCCCTTCTCCTTCAGAAAAGGCCCCGGAAAAGGTGAATCTTTGTATTTTTCCATGGTTCGTGTTGCTTCCGTGATATCGATAAGAAAGAATTTCACCAACTGACCTTCATATTTTTCATAAAGATTCTGGAGATGGGGCAGTTCCTTCATACAGGGACTGCACCATGTGGCAAAGAAACTTGCAACCACCACATACCTGTCCGGCTGTGATGCGGGACGGGAAAGTTGTTTTCCGCACCACCGGCTGAGTGTTTCATAGTTGCCTTCCAGCGTCAACAGTGCAAATTTTGGAGCTTCATCCCCAACTTTCAATTCGCCATTTTCCTTTTCTGTATTGGTATCCTGTCCTGACACAACTATCCCAATCAGCATTATCACTGTCAATACCATATTCTTGAACTTAACTACCGCCATTTACATTCTCCATTCCTTAAGTTAATCCAAAATAAACATTACTTTACAGTTTTTTAATATCTGAGCGGAACTTTCAGCATTATTCACTTTAAACACATCCTGATTTGAAATAATGACATCCGTCTGATGTGTTCCGGCGACACCGACTCCTTTCACAACAAGCGGATTTCCAACCACTCTTAAATCTTCCATTGCCTGATTCAAATCTTTAGAGTAACCGACAACGCCATATTGAACGGCATACTCCCGGCTGAAATTTCCGATACCGTAAATGATGCCGCCGTTCTGATCAAGAATCTGCGGGGACATGGCCGGTTTAATGCCAAGTCCTTTTGTGTCGATGATGAGTCCTGTAATCATACCGGGTTTTGGCGGGGGCAGACTTTCCATTGCAATTTCACCCTCATTGGAGGGGACTGCTTCCCATCCACTTGATGGTAGAATTATTTCAGTAATTCCAGACATGGGAACTTCATAAGTAACTTCTATTGAGGTATCGGAAAGATATTTCGGTTCTCCCACCTGAACTGCACCCCTGACAGCGCCTTCCACCCGTGATTTGATAACATCATCCAGCATGGCGCCGGTCATGGTAGTCTCGCTGGTAACAACAACACCATTCACAATTTCAATAAGAAGCCGAAGAGCATCCTGCTTTGCGATCCTCAGGGCAGCTCTCCTTGCCTGTCCTGCATTGATGACATTTTCCGGTACAAATCCGATACCGACTGCTGAAATTTTTCTCTCGGAATAATTTATGGCACCTTTCTCAAATTGCGTGCCAACAAAACCGGTTTGACCTCTAACAAGAAAAATAAGCGCTAAACACAACAGAATACTTTTCCTCATGTATATCTCCTTATTGTATAATTTCAGTTGTAATCCGGTTACCGGTCAACCCGGTAATCTTAAAATTCAGTCCTTCGGGAGTTGTGCGGGAAAGTCCCATAGCAAGATCGTTTGCCTTACCTTCAAACTCCACTTCATATTCGGCAACGCCGTCATTAAAACTTTTGGCAAATGCATTTCTTATCCCCGGAACCGTTTGTGCTTTCAAAAATGATTCAAACAGTGCATACGAACCAAAATCGGCATTTTTCATAATAATGAATATCTTGGTAAAATTTGCCTGCTGGGTACTCCACTTTTCAATCAATTGCCGGATGATTATATTCCCCAGTTTTTCAGCCGCCTCATGAGAAGCATTAATTCCGGCAGTACTCAGGGAAATGTGCGGTTTTTTGCCCCTTGCCTGCGGGACGGCTGCTAAAATTTCTCCCGTATCCGTCCTGACTATCTTCCCGCTCATATCTGCCTGTCCGGAATGCATGGTATATTTACCCGCACCGATGGTACCGCCGCTGGAAATTTTGGCAGTACCGAGGACAATGACCTCGGCACCAAGTTGAGAGGCAATAGTGGCAGCCGCAGAAACATCCCCGGCCATGGCAGATTCATAATTCTGTTCACCTTTCATTGCCGCCACAAGCTGCCTGTCCACAACATCAAATCCTTTTTCATAAAACATTTTGAGCAGAGTGGTTTCAGCGAAATCGGTCTGGGAATTGTCAATAAGATTTTTCTCTCTCACCAGAAACATAATCCTAGGGCGGTTCATGCTGTTCAGCAGTGTTTGCAATGCCGCCTCATCTTTTAAAACTTCATCCAGTATTTCCGTTACCTGTGCTTCAATGTCAATTTCCCACAAACCGTCAGGTCCCTTTTTTTCACTGATGATATTAAAAGTTTTCACAAATCCCTGCGATTTGGAATAAATATTATCATGCAGTGCCGTTGTGGTTACAACAGTTTCTGAGGACAAATATGCGCCCAAACCCATCTCAACAGCATCCCGTTTTGCCTGCTCGATGGCGGCATCTTTTGTCAAACCATATCCCTTCCCCACCGCCACCTGTGTCTGCGCAGAAAATGAATTGGTTACAAATAACACAATAAATATTAACTTTTTCACCATATACTTTTAAACTTTTGTTCCTATAGTTATATTACATCTTTCAACTAATATATTTCTATAATTTAATTTAATTGAGAATTTTAAGATTTTTTAGTATATATGAGAGATTTATTAAAAGAGTTTTATTTAAATTTTAATGCAGTTAATTTACCTATTATCAGGATAGACAGGAGCGAAAGAATGAAAAAATATTTAACACTCTCAGCGCTGATTATTGGTTTCCTATTTAACCAATGCGGTCCAAAGGTTACATCACAGTCAAGCGTGGATACCCCGGAATACCATTTCCGTTCCGGGATGCGTTACCTAGATCAGGATGATTTCACCAGCGCAATGTCAGCGTTTCAGCAGTCTGTTGACCTCGACAAGAAATTCTCCCCCGGCTGGGCAGGATTGGGACTTTCAACGGGCTTGAATGGAGATTTGGGGAAGGGTCGTGATTTCATAAAAAAAGCCATAAACCTTGATAAGAAAAACCCTCAAATCCACGTTTTTGCCGGCCGGCTTTGGACAGCTTCCAGAAATGAAAATAAAAAGTGGCTGAAAATGGCGGAAAAATCCTTTCAAAAAGCGCTTGATCTAAAATCTGGAGATGATGCCGCAAATTTCTATCTTGGAATGGCTTACCTCTATTCATACAATTTTACTGGTGCTAATGGTCAGTTTGCAAAGGTTGTGGAAAACAAGGGGGATTATGCCGGTAAAGCAGATGAAAAATGGGCTCTATCTCAAAAAATTGTTCGAGCGCACCCCGGTACACCGGAAGGAGAAAAAATTGCACTGATTCCAAAAATCACACGAGCTGATCTTTCCGTCCTTTTGGTGGAAGAATTAAAAATTTCCGAACTCATTGAAAAATTTTCTTCCCAAAACAGACCGGGATTCCAGACACCAGCTCAAATGGTAAAACAAAAATCCACTAGCTCACCCCCAGATGTTACAGGTACCTGGGCTGAGCGGTGGATATCGGAATCAATTGAACTTGGTGTTATGGAGCCCTCCGCGGATGGAAAATTTTATCCGGCTGACCCCATCACTAGAGCGGAATACGCAAGAGCAGTTGCTAAAATTATTTCCATTGTAACAAGGTCTACCAACCTTGGAACTCGATACTTCGGGGAAGTTCCTTCCCGGTTTTCCGACGTTCCCAGCAGTCATTACGCCTACCCCGCAATGGCCCTCTGCGCGGAAAGAGGCATTATGAAAATTGAGCTCACATCCGGGAGATTTAATCCAACCGGAACCGTTGGCGGAGCCGATGCGCTTCTTATCATCAGGGAATTGCAGTCATCGCTGAGAATGACTTTCTGAAGTCCCGGGATAACTGAATTAATCTGCTATCTGTTTATTTGAATAATGAAAAAATCACGGAATGAACAATCAGTTAATTATTACAAAAGATTGGCTGTGGCTACATTTGCTTTCATTGTTTTTGCATACGCCGGTGACCAATCCTGGGCAAAATTCTCTGATGATCAAATCTCCGCCATGACGCCTTATTATTTTGAACGCCAGACAGCGCCCCTGCGTTGTTTCAGCGCCAACCTCTATAAACATCCTCAGAAAGGTAAAATATTTCAAGTGAATGTACGGAGCAACCGAAACAGAGAAATGGAAAATGTTGTCCAGTCATTCCAGGTATTGGTGGAATTGCTTGCTTACTTTAAAGAGGAGCCTGTTTATTTGGTTGTTGTTCTCCATTCGACCAGTAAAGGGGCTCCGCCTATTATCTGCAGATCCGAAACTGCCTGCTCGTCAAACTTTTTTTCACACAAAACAATGGACTACAATGAATGGTACAGCCAGTGTCTGATCATTGAAAAAACCGGTCTTTTCTGATTGATGAAAAAAACCATTCCACTTAAATTTTAATGCTATGAAATCCAATTCCATGACCGGTAAAAACCTTCTGGATAAAATCAGAAAAGATTTTATAGGACTGGAGACTGAGTACACCCTTGCAACAGGGGACAAAACTAGGAGAATTTATCTGGATTCCACCGCAACAACACTGATGATGAAGGCAGCCAGGGATGTCATGGAATCATTATACCACCATTACGCAAATACACACAGTCAACTGCATTTCAGCGCAAAAATTGCAACAAATGAATACCACTGGGCTCATGATAGAATCCTTTCATTTGTTGGCGGAGATCCTGACAGATATACCTGTTTTTTTACGGGAAGCGGGACCACGGCAGGCATGAACCGTGTAGCAAGAATTCTCAGAAAGGTACAACCGGATAAAGACACATCTATCATTTCCATTATGGAACACCATTCCAATGATCTGCCTCATAGAAAACAAATGAAAAACATTATCCACATTCCGGTGGACAGAAAAAACGGGCAGTTCGGGTGTATCTGTATGGAAACTCTGGAGAAAGTTCTGAAAAAAAATAATGGTCAGGTGAATTATGTAGCCATGACGGGTGTGAGCAATGTAACCGGGATTGAAAACCCAATCTACGATGCTGCTGAAATTACCCACAAGTATGGCGCTTTAATGCTGGTGGATGGCGCTCAATTGGTGGCTCATCAGCTGGTAAAAATGGTGAATCCAAAAAATGAAAACAGAAATATTGATATACTCATCTTTTCGGGTCATAAAACTTATGTCCCGGGATCACCGGGTGTGGTAATAGCACGAAAAGATTTACTGAGTCAGATTGAGCCGGAAGAAGTTGGCGGCGGAATGGTGGAAATGGTTTTCACAGACAATTATCTGGTGAAATCAAACTTCCCTGACCGGGAAGAAGCCGGAACGCCCAATATTCCCGGTGCCATTGGATTGGCAGCTGCCATTGATATTCTCGACAAAATTGGCATGGAATTCATTCAGGAGGAAGAAGATAATCTGGTGAACACTACTCTGCAGAAAATGATGGAAATACCGGACATAATTATTTATGGTGAACCTGATACAACTATCTGTAAACGAACCGCCTCCATTTCGTTCAATATGAATGGTCTTGATCACGGCATGACTGCTGCTGTATTGAATGACTATTTTAATATCGCAGTCAGAAATGAATGTTTTTGTGCACATCCCTATGTGAAGGAAATGGTTTTTGACGAACCGGTTAAAATCAATAATGCAAAGGAAATGAAAGAGTTTAGAGAACTGTTTCATTTGAAAAAGGGAATGGTCCGGGCAAGCTTTGGCATTTATTCAACACATGAAGATGTGGATGCGCTTATATCTGCTTTAATAGATATTTCAAAACGAAAAGAATTTTACAGTAATCTTTATCATGTAAACAGTAACGGTGACTACAATCATAATCATTTCACTTTCGATCACATCAAAGAATTTTCCGCTGAATCATTAATAAATAATTTGATTCAACAGGAAATATAAATTGACATATTTACATCATATTTTTTTTCTTTTTATTCTAATCGCTACCGGTTTTTCGAAAAATCCCGACTATTTCCTCCAACAGAAATTCAGACTAAAAAATGATATTTATCACATTCCTCCTTCACCTGTTTACAACACTCGCCCTTATTTTCTGGAATTCGCTGTAGATATTCCGGATGATTCTATCGAATCAGTTACAATTTACCATCGGATTTATCCGGAAGTAAACTTCCAAATGACACTCCTCAATCCTCACAGAGCATTGTATCGCTACAAGTTTGATCCAACAACCTTTACGGGGAAAAATCTGGAATATTTTCTGATTGTGACAACCAAAGATTTTGGAATACAGGCATTTCCTTTGGATGGAGAAGGTTGGTTAACTCCGGCGACAGTAATACCGGTCAAACCAAAGTTTTAATTCAATTTATGGGAAGTGCCATAAAAAAGCGGATCAACAATTTGCGCAGGCAAATAAATGATCACAACTACAGATATCACGTTTTAGACAACCCTGAAATATCCGACGCTGAATACGACACGTTGTTCAAGGAGCTCATTGCGCTGGAAAATCAGAACCCCTCTCTCAAGTCGCCGGATTCACCTACACAGCGCATTGGTGCACCACCCCTGGATTCATTCCATACAGTCACTCACAGAATTCCCATGCTGAGTCTGGAAAATGCCATGAATTCAGATGAAATATTAGCATTTGACAGCAGAGTCAAAAGAATGATGGAGGATGACAGAACCTATACATATGCAACCGAACTAAAGCTCGATGGTCTTGCTGTTGAACTCATTTATGAAAATGGGATACTCACAAGCGGATCCACCAGAGGTGATGGTTATACGGGAGAGGACATCACTCAGAACCTGAAAACTGTCCGGTCCATTCCCCTTAAACTGGATAGTTCGCACTTAACAGGAAAGAAAACCGAGCCACCGGCGTTACTCATCATCCGAGGTGAAGTGTATATGGAAAAATCAGGATTCAAAAAACTGAATGAGAAACAGATTGATGCGGGAAATCCTCCCTTTGCCAATCCCCGAAATGCCGCTGCCGGTAGTTTGAGGCAGTTGGATTCGTCCATCACAGCAAGTCGCCCGTTAAAATTTTTCTGTTATGAAGCGGGATACAAAGAAAGGTTGTCTGTCACTTCTCACTCAGATACGCTTCAATTGTGCGCCGATTTTGGACTACCGGTAAATCCAAACTCTCAGGTTTGTAAAAAAATTGCGGAAGCGGTTGAATACTGCAAAAGCTGGGAGGATAAACGCGATTCACTGCCTTACGAAATTGATGGTGTTGTAATTAAGGTGAATGAATTAAACATCCGCGAAGAACTGGGTGTTAGAAGCAGATCGCCGCGATGGGCAATTGCAGGTAAATTCAAGGCACAGCAGGCAACCACGGTGGTGGAAGATATTATAGCATCTGTAGGAAGAACCGGTGCCATTACTCCCGTGGCACAGCTTGAACCGGTAAATGTTGGCGGTGTGGTTGTGAGCCGCGCTACACTTCACAATCAGGATGAAATCGGACGGAAAGATGTAAGAATTGGTGATACAGTTCTCATTCAGCGGGCCGGGGATGTTATCCCGGAAGTGATAAAAGTCATTGTGGAAAAACGCCCTGAAAATACGCAAAAGTATCAACTCCCCTCAAACTGCCCGGTCTGCCATGGAGAAGTTATCCGACCGGAAGGAGAGGCAGTTGCCCGGTGCCAGAATATCACTTGTCCCGCTCAGGTGAAGGGACGCATTGAACATTTCGCCTCAAAGGGTGCTTTGGATATTGACGGAATGGGAACAAAACTCATTGACCAAATGGTTGATAAAAAACTTCTAAAAAGTTTTGCTGACATTTTTTATCTCAAAATGAATGACTTAGCTGACCTCGAACGAATGGCTGACAAATCAGCGCAGAATATTATGGATGCCGTTGAAAAGTGTAAAAATACAACTCTTCCCAGATTGATCTATTCACTTGGGATCAGAAATGTGGGTGAACATTTGTCCAAAGTATTAGCCGGGCGATTCAAAAAACTTGAAAACGTTATGACTGCTGATTTTGAAACGTTGGAATCCATTGATGAGGTGGGACCCATTGCCGCAGAATCGATTATCAATTTTTTTTCAAATTCGGATAACAGAGAAGTCATCCGGAGGTGCCTTGACGGCGGTGTTATTTTAGGGGAAATGGAAGACAAAACTTCTGAACGATTCAGTGGTAAAACATTTGTATTCACCGGCAGCCTGGAACAATTCACGCGCACCGAAGCAAAAGAGATGGTAGAAAATTTAGGCGCTAAAGCATCGGGGTCGGTGAGTAAAAAAACAGATTTTGTGGTGTCGGGACCCGGGGCGGGTTCAAAGTTGAAAAAAGCGCAGGAGTTGGGAATTCCGGTTTTATCAGAAGATGAATTCCTGAAAATGATTGAACAATGAAAATTGTGCTGACTGCGTTACTTTTGAATCCATTTATTTTTGCCGGTGGTTCAATTCTCAGATTTGATCATCAACTGACGGCATCTCTGCAAGGAAATAATTCAAACGCTGTAATGGATTATTCCATTGAAACCATTGCGCTATCAACGCCCTTCATTGAATACGGATGGGCATTTTCACTTTGGCATGGGAACGATTTTCAAAAACGTACCGCCGAAATGACCACCTCAGCAATGTTATGGAGTGAAATAACAGCCCTGCTTTTGAAATATGCAATAAAACGGGACAGACCAAAAAGAAATAAGTACACTCCCCGGCTCTGGAACACAAGAATTACACCTTCCTTTCCTTCCGGTCATGTTACCGCATCCGCTGCATTTTCAACGGTCATGGGTACACGATATCCCAATCTTGCGGTGCCGTTAACCGCATACACTTTGATTAGCGCATACAGCCAAATCTATGTGGGGAATCACTATGTTTCTGATGTGGTTGGCGGGATTGTACTGGGATACATCACAGGGAGACTGGTCGTAAACAAAATGACTCCATCTCAAAATGATAGCGATTCGCCGCAGCAAATTGTAATTTTAACCATCGGTATTCCACTGGAATCAAAAAATAAATGAAAACGACAATGACAAAATTCGCCCTCCCACTCTTAATATCTGTATACTCATTACCTGCGCAGGAATTCGGGTCATTCCACCCATTTGAAATGGGAGGCGGCATTCAGTTTACCATGCCAAAGGACGATTACCACAACAGCTTCGGCTACAAAATAGGCGGGGTCTGGAATTTCAGCCCCCGGTACGGGGTCAACCTTACTTACGGTTCAACTGAGATTGACTCTTCAAAAGGAAATAAAACAAAAACAGTTTCTGCTTTAACCGGCGGACTCGAACTTACCTTCCGCAAAAGAGATCCTGTTGCGGCCTTCACATCCATAGGCATGGGAAGTGTCTCCCATGAAAAAAGTGCATTGTTCGTTTTCGGGCTGGGGCTGAAAATCCCCGTGAAAGAAAAAATATTACTCCGGCTGGAGCTGAAAGAATATAATACGGAAATTGCCGTACCTTTTATTTCATTTCCGCGGGGAGATGCCTACGTTTCACAGGGAGGTGAATCCCGTTATCTGGAATTGAGTTTATCTGCTGGCTATACTTTTGGTGAAAAGAAGTACTCCAAAATGAGACGACCTCCAAGAAGAAGGCCTTATTGATTGATTAAAGAGGAAAATACAATGATGAAAATTGAAGATATTGTTAATGATATTGTTTTGGTAGCATTAACAGGAGGAGAGGAATTGCACACCGTCGGAATACCCAACGATAAATTTTACGCCAAAGTGTTGGGTTATGATGAATTCGGCATCTGGTTTGACAATCCAAATTTTGAAATTGTAATTTCAGAAGATGAAACGGGAAAACCCCTTCCAGCGGACAAGGTATCCCGGGAAGTAATAACATCTACCATTCACATTAAGTGGCATTATATTGCGTCAATCGTCCATTTCCCCGAAAGAGAAGGGTTCGATTTCCCCGATCCCTTTTCCCGGTCTATTGGTTTTATTAAGGAAAAAAACGACAATAAAGATTAAGTTTAATCAGTCTTTCCAAACATCGCTTTTCTTAAAAGCGCTGAATATTTTGGACTTGGCAGAAGCCACCTGAAAAAACTCCTCAATCTCACCTGTGCGCCGATCAAATATCGTAGTTTTGGTGTATCAGAATTAACAATTTTTTCAATCAACACAGCCACCTCTTCCGGGTCTCTCATCTCCTTCGATTTCATTAGACGTTTCACTCTCTCTTGAAACCGCATAGAATAATCTGTATAAACACTCCCGTCACGGCCAATGCCTTCCGCTCTTTGACTGTTTTCAGTAAAAATTTTGGTGCTGTATGCACCCGGTTCCACCAGCACCACCTGAATCCCGAACGGCTGCAGTTCGTGGTAGAGACTTTCACTGAATCCTTCCAATGCAAATTTGGATGCCGTATAAGCGCTTAATCCCGGAACGGGTGATCTGCCGGCAACACTTGAGATATTTATTATTTTGCACTTTCCGCCGGTTTCAGCGGTTTTTCTCATGAGTGGTAGGGACTGGCGTATGACTTTCTGCACCCCAAAAAAGTTTGTTTCAAATTGTTTTTTTACTTCATTCTCTGTCAAATCCTCGAAAAAACCGGCGATTCCATATCCTGCATTATTGATGACCACATGCAGTTCCCCTTTGTCGGATTCGATTTGATTGACGCACTCCGAAATGGAAACATCATCAATAACATCCATCCGCAACAGGTGAATGTCAACTCCGCGCCTATCCGCCTCTGTCAGTAAATCTTCCTTCTTCTCCATGTTCCGCATGGTGGCATAAACGGTGTGTCCTCCACCTGCCAGCCGTACCGCTGACAGCATTCCGAATCCGCTGGAACATCCTGTAATTAAAACTACTCCCATGATTTCTCCTTTTTTTTAGGACGCTGATTAACTTGATTTACCTGATTGTATTCTATTAATCATGATAATCAAAATAATCTGTTTACCCGCCATTTTGCTGGGCGGACGTCCCATTTATTATCATTATCTCTTTAAGATTTAATCTGACTTGAATCCAAGTGAAATTTAAGCGGGTAAAGTTGAAAAAAGATAACTTTTCACCACTTTGACAGATAACATCCATTACCGTATTTTGTAACGCAAATATTTTAAGATAAATCATGAAAATTGGAATTGATATAGGCGGAACAAAAATAGAGGGTATTGTTCTTGACCCGAATGGACGACCCATCAAAAGGGAAAGAATCCCGACCGAATCGGAAAAGGGATATGACCAAATTCTGCATCAAATTAAAACTCTTTACAACCAACTTACTTCCGATGTTTCCAAAATTACATCCATAGGAGTCTGCACTCCCGGCGCTTTATCATCTGATTCCAACGTGCTAAAAAACAGCAATACTCAGTGCCTAATCGGAAAACCGATAAAAAAGGATATTGAATCTATTGTGGGTAAGGAAATAAAAATTGATAATGACGCCAACTGTTTTTCACAAGCAGAGGCAATCCTTGGCGCAGGAAAAGGATACAATGTTGTATTCGGAGTGATTATGGGAACAGGCGTTGGAGGCGGAATTGTCATAAATGGCAACGTGCATAAAGGACATCAATCCATTGCCGGCGAGTGGGGACATTCCATTTTACATCACGGCGGGCATCTGTGCTACTGCGGGAAACGTGGTTGCGTTGAAACCTATCTCTCCGGACCGGCGCTGGAGAAATCCTACACAGAATTCACCGGAAAGAAAAAACCGCTGAAGGAAATCTCAGCAAATCCACATGAGGAATGGAAATTAGTATTTCTTGATAATTTCGGTATGGCACTCTCCAATGTAATTAATATCCTCGATCCTGATGTTATCATTCTTGGCGGAGGAGTTTCTAACATTGATTTTCTTTATACGGAAGGAGTTTCAACTGTTGAAAAATTCTGTTTCAACACCTCACTCAAAACACCCATTGTGAAAAATAAATTGGGTGATTCTGCCGGTGTTTTTGGTGCGGCTTTACTTTAGAGACTTCTAAAAGCATTGTGGCTTTGCGACTTGGTGGCTAAACCCTAAATTCTACGCCATGAATCCGGCCATTGAAGTTAAAAATCTGAAAAAATCCTACCCGCCTGACCGCCGTCAGGCAGGCAACGGAACCATTGCTCTTCGCGGAATTGATCTCACCATTCAGCAGGGCGAATTCTACGGATTGCTGGGTCCCAACGGCGCCGGGAAAACCACAACTCTCGGTATTATAACAGGATTGGTAAAACTTCATGAAGGGTCGGTATCCGTATTTGGGAAAGATATTATTAAAGACTACCGCTACACCAGATCCAAAATTGGAGTTTCCCCTCAAGAATTTACGTCAGACTGGTTTTTCAGTATTGAGCGGTTACTCATTTTTCAAGCCGGTTATTATGGGATTTCTAAAAAAGATGCACAGCCAAAGGTGGAGGAACTTCTCGAAACATTTGGTCTTCTTCAAAAACGTCATTCAAAAATCAGGCAGTTGTCAGGAGGAATGAAACGCCGGTTTCAGATTGCCAAGGCACTGGTGAACGATCCTGATATTATTCTTTTAGATGAACCGACAGCCGGCGTGGATGTTGAATTAAGGCACATGCTCTGGGACTATTTGAGAACACTCCACAAATCAGGGAAAACAATTCTCCTTACCACTCATTATATTGAAGAAGCTGAATTGCTGTGCGAGCGCGTTGCTATCATTGATGAGGGGAAAATCATTTCCGAGGGCAAGCCGGAGGAATTAATTAAAGGCCTCGGCAAGGGAGGTGTAGAAGTAAGCGTAACAGGATGGAATCCAACCACCGAAAACTTCTTGGTTGATTACAATTTCGCGTACGAACCCAATGAAAGCGGAGGAAAACTCATTTTTACGGTTGACGAACCGGAAAAATCGCTCACTTCCATCATTAACACTCTCAATCAGAATGGCTGCCATATTCAGAGTGTCAATATCACCCGTTCAAGTCTTGAGGAAGTTTTTGTATCCCTCACCGGTAAAGGAATTAATGAATGAACTGGGTTGGATTTAAAACATTGATGATGCGGGAAATCACCCGATTTCTGTCCGTCTACCGGCAGACGGTCATCCCGGGACTCGTCACTTCAGCGCTTTACATAATCATCTTCGGACTGACACTCCAGCGTAGAATTACAGCCATTGACGGAGTGCCGTACACAATTTACATCCTACCGGGGCTCGTGATGATGAATGTTATTACAAACGCCTATAACAATACTGCATCCAGTTTGCTTCAAATGAAACTTCTCCAGCAGATTCAGGATATTCTCATCACTCCTCTAAGCAATGTGGAAATTTCTATGTCTTTCATTGTCGGAGGTGCCATGCGCGGTTTCATTAATGGTGTACTTGTTATGCTGCTGGGAATTTTTATTATCGGCATGCCCGTGGAATACCCCCTTCGCGCATTGTTGTTTCTTGTCATCGTTTCATGGGCATTCTCGTGCGCAGGGCTTATTCTCGGCATTTTTGCTGAAAGCTGGGATAATATTGCAACCATGGTCAATTTTTTCATTACACCGCTTATTTTTCTGGGAGGTGTATTCTATTCCATTGATATGCTGCCCGGTTTCTGGAAAAATCTTTCCATGGCAAATCCAATTTATTATGTGATTAACGGATTAAGATATTCCGTTTTGGGTGTCAGCGATTCCCCCTTTTGGATTTCGCTGACAGCCGCAGTGGCAATGACTGTTTTATTCACTGTGATTGGAATATTTCTGTTTCATCGCGGGTATAGACTCAAACAATGAAGCAATATTTACATTTTGCCAGTTTATAATTACTTCTATAAATTTGAGGCATTATGAGAGTTAAGACAATTATATTCCGCGGGTTTGCTGCATTCTTTTTTCTTTCATCCAATTTAACCGGAGATGAAAATTCATTGACAACAGAAAAACAGCGCCTTGTCATTTTACCCAGCGGAACAGAAAGTAATGAATCATTCGACATTGAAAAGGAAATAACTAAAATAGTTACCAACATCGCCGCTGATTTAAAGAGATTCGAAATTATTGACAGGAACAATCTGGAACAGATTATGGAAGAACAGAAACTCCATTTGTCAGGAATTATTGATAATGAATTGCTTGTAGAAATCGGAAAAATTGCCGCATCAAATGAAGGGCTTGTTGTTTCTGTTCTTAACTTTCATCAAAAAGGAGTTCCCCCTGAAGAAAGTGAAGAGGACGACGACGATGAAGAGGACGATGATGATGATTTAAGTTTCGGTGAAAAATTGACGCTTGCAGTTGTCAAAGGAGTGGTTGAAGTGGCAACCCGCCCAAAAAAAGATGATGAGCCATTTCCCAACAATATTCAAACAGCCCTTTCCGTTGAAGTTTCCAAGATCAATTTAGAGACAGGGAAGGTGTTGGATTCTTTTACAATCGATACTCAGCACACAGGCGGTACAAAGGGTGTTTCAAGAAGCAAAGCAGTGAGAAAATTCCGGAGACAGGCGGACGTAAAAATGAAAGAACTCTACACCCTTTCATCAGAAATAATTTCCGTAAAAGGAAGCACCGCCATGCTGCTATTAGGAAAAGACATGGGCGTTGAAGAGGGTACCTTTTTTGAAATTTTTGAGCCCGATAAAATAAGAACGATAAGAGGGAAACAATTCACAGTTTCCGGGGATCGGAATGGAATTGTCCAGGTAAGAAAGGTGTCTCCAGAAACAAACGAAACAGCAATTGTTCGAAAGTGGGGGAAAGTAAAAGAAGGTTACAAAGCGCTGGAATATTTGAACACTGTTTGGGAGATTGACCTGTCATACACAATGAATGCTGATCAGAAATATTCCGGAGGGCAAGTAAATATTCTCTATAATCCGCTCAATACATTACATTATGGAGGGAGTATTCGAGTGGGATATGGAGAAGACACTCGCAATGAACAAGACATGATTCTGGGTTTTGGCGCTATAGGGGCAATGAATATATTTCGACTACCTCTAATTTCCTTAACCGCTCAATTTGGACTAAACGTTGATTTGGCATTTCGTAAAGATGATGATGATCCAAAAAATACTGTTAATACCGTTCTGCCTTCTTTTGTGCCATCACTAAAAGGTAAAATGACACTTTCGAGAAAAATTGATTTAACAGTCATCGGCGGCTACAATGTGTCCGCAGCAGCGAACGAATGGACTTATACTACCACAGAGGATGATGAAACAGAAACTCATGACGCTGTATGGGAAAATGATGTGCCTGAGTTGGATATATCGGGTCCCTTTCTGTCGGTCTCATTCGGTTACTTTATTCTATAAATCTGCTTGCTGTTGAACCGGATGGATCAACACCTGTAAATTCCCTATTATGAAAAACAACTGGAAACCACTCCCACCCGAAACGTTTGATATTCCTGTTCATGAAATCCGGCGGGGATACAGAAGCGATGTTTACTTCTGGCGGAGCAAAGTAGTCCTTGAGCAGGCATCACTCAACAGGTCGGTATTGATGCAGATTTTTCAGAAAAAGGATGCCATCCTCTGCGGAGTTGATGAAGCACTGGCAATCCTGAACCTTGGAACGGGGCACTATAAAGACAGAAAAAAGGCATACAAACTTTTCGATATTTATATAAATCAAAAAAAAGAAATCCGCACTTACTACTACAATTCTAAAAAGAAAATGCTTGATGCCCAAAAAGTCCATCTTGAAACAAGTTCAGAACTGGATGAAATGTGGGAGAATACCTCTTCAGACCTTTCCTTGAAAACTCTACGTGATGGAGATACAGTCTCATCCTGGGAAACCGTAATGACAATTGAAGGGCAAATCACTGAATTTGTCCATCTGGAAACAATCTATCTCGGTGTATTGGCCCGGAGAACAAAAGTCGCTACAAATGTACGCTGTGTGGTGGAAGCTGCTAATGGTAAACCGGTTATGTATTTCCCTGCCAGATTTGATCACTGGTTCATGCAGGGTGGTGACGGATACGCTGCCAAGGTAGGTGGTGTAACATCCGTGTCCACTGACGCTCAGGGTGAATGGTGGGGTACCTCAGGCGCGGGAACAATTCCACACGCACTCATTGCAGCATGTGAGGGAAACACCGTAAAGGCAGCTAAAATTTTTGATGAAAACTTTCCCGAAACCAACCTCATTGCTCTGGTGGATTTTCAAAACGATTGCGTGAATACCTCACTCAAGGTTGCCAGAGAATTAAACGATAAACTGTGGGGAGTTCGGTTGGATACATCGGGGACTATGGTTGATAAATCGGTTATCTCACAGATGGGAAAGACGACTCCCACCGGAGTCAATTCTCAACTGGTGGAAAATGTCCGAAATGCATTGGACCGGGAGGGATTCGAGAATGTGAAAATCATTGTGTCCGGCGGCTTCAATGCAGATAAAATTTCACAGTTTGAAAAAGAAAACGTACCGGCAGATGCTTATGGTGTTGGTTCCGCTTTTCTTTACGGGCAATACGATTTCACTGCTGATGTTGTAAAAGTTGACGGCAAAGATTGCGCCAAAGTCGGTCGACAGTATCTCCCCAATGAGCGATTGATAAAAGTTCAACTCTAAAATTGGCCACCTATCAGGAAAAATATTTTGAATAAAGAAGCGCTTATCATTGTGGATGTTCAGAATGACTTCTGTCCGGGAGGTGCGCTGGCTGTGCCAAAGGGAAATGAAATTATTACTGTGGTCAACAGACTGATTGATAAATTTCAGGAAGCGCAATACCCCATTTTCGCTACACGTGACTGGCACCCTTCAAACCATTGCAGTTTTCAGAATCAGGGTGGAGTTTGGCCTCCCCATTGTATTCAAAATACGTGGGGAGCTGAATTCCATCCGGTACTCAATCTGCCTGAAAATGCGGTCATCATCAGCAAAGCTGATACACAGGAAAATGAAGCTTACTCAGGTTTTGAAGGGACGGAATTGTCCACTTTAATCAGGGAAGCAGGAATTACAAATCTTGTCGTTTGTGGGCTAGCCACCGATTACTGCGTGAAAGCAACTGCATTGGATGGGTTGAAAAATGGATTTGAGGTAACCGTTGAGGAAGACAGTATCCGCGGCGTCAATGTAAAGCAGGATGATTCAAAAAAAGCAATGGATGAAATGAAAACCTCCGGCGTAAACTTTGTTAAAAGCAGCTTCCTCACAATTTAAAAAGTTAATCTTAACTGAGATCATATAAAAACTTTCTAACTATATTTCTTTTTCCATTCCAGATAATTTCCATTATACCCTGCTCTGCTCTGATTTTCTCTTATCCATGCTCTAATTGAATCCACATCAATATCCTTTTCTGGAAGATATTCCTCAGCAATTTGGGTTGCGCTTTCGATGGCACTTGATCTGGAAGCTTTTATGTTGCCTTTCCCCGTAACAGCATTTCCTATGGCGTACACGCCTTCAAGACCTTCAATTCTCCCGGAAAATTCTGTATTAATATGATACCTCCTCTTTTTCATAGGTATACCTTCAATGGGAACTGGAATACTTCCAATGGAGCTAATAACCATAGATGCTCTTAAATCAAATTCAGTCCCGGGCATAGGAACTGCTCTACCGTCAACAATCTCTGTTTTAATCATTTTTAAACCACCGAGTTCATTCTTTTCAAAAAGAATATCGATAGGCATGGCATGATCCAATACATTAAAAAGGTATTTTTTTTGTATGTTTGAAAGTATTTTTTAGCGGGTGGCTCTTTTACGACTTTACCCTAAATAATTAGGAATTCCCTTCCGCTCCATTTCAATAAGGTCAACGGAAAGACCTCTTTTTTCCATTTCGGAAACAACTGTTTCAAGTTGAAGAATTTTCACAACATCAAGAGAAGCTAATCCACCACCTACAACAATAGCATTGTCCAGTACCTGAAAATTTTCTCCCTCGTATTTTTTACTTTTGTAATGATTGAACCAGTGGACAAAGGGGTTCTGGTAATAAAAATTCTTCCCTTCAAATTCTTCAATTTTCTCTATTGGAAAGGGTCTATCCTTCCATGCACCATTCGCAAGCACAATTGCACTCCACCTAAGTGAATATAATTCATCAAACGGCAAATCTTCTCCCAACTTTGTAAATGGAATATAATCAACCAATTTGTTCGTAATGCGTGAATCAATCATATCCATTTCCTTCTGACATAATTTCACGTGCCATTTGGGAAGACCGTCTTCTATCTTTCCATAGGGCAGGGGATTTTGTTCTATCACAACACACCTGATACCCCTTTGAACAAATTGGTTTGCTGCCTCTGCACCTGCAACAGCGCCGCCGACAATAACTACAATTTTATTCTGCTGTTGGTTCACAGTTTATCCTGGATTATTCATTAGCTTTTAAATCAACTTTTTACCAATTTCAAAATTTGGTTGTGTTATTGAGGATAAAACGTAATGCCGCCCAATTACATAATTAAGCTATAATTACATGGCGTTATTATTTCAATTCTGAAACAAGTTTGGATACAGTATCCTTGGCATCCCCAAAAAGCATGATGGTATTATCATAAAAGAACAGTTCATTTTCTACACCGGCGAAACCTGTATTCATACTTCGTTTTAGTACAAAGACTGTTTGCGCTTTGTCGGCATCCAGTATCGGCATACCGTACAGTGGACTTGCTTTATCGTGGCGTGCTTCCGGATTTACAACATCATTAGCACCAATGACAAGGGCAATATCTGCCTCCTCAAATTCGGGGTTTATTTGATCGAGGTCGTAAAGTTTATCGTAGGATATGTTGGTCTCAGCAAGGAGAACATTCATGTGTCCCGGCATTCTGCCCGCCACCGGATGAACAGCATATTTTACGGTAGCCCCTTTGCTTTCCAGAATTTTCTGCAATTCATGCACCATATGCTGCGCTTGTGCAACAGCCATTCCATATCCGGGAATAATGATTACCAATTTTGCATTTTCAAAAATGACAACAGTATCTTCCGGTTCGTAGGATTTCACTGCTTTTCCCGCTGCATGACCACCCTCGCTGGTTCCTTCATCTGACCCCATTCCGCCAAAAAGAACATCCCAAATAGTGCGGTTCATTCCTTTACACATGATGTTAGTGAGGATAATCCCGCTCGCACCAACAAGTGTGCCGCAGATGATCAGCGCTTTATTATGAATGACAAATCCGGTCAGTGATGCTGCCAATCCGGAGAATGAATTCAATAATGAAATAACCACAGGCATATCCGCCCCGCCAATAGGAATAATAAACGTGTACCCCAAAACCAGTGCCAATCCGAGTACGAAAAGAATGGCGTTAGTCGTATTCAAATAATCAATGGCGGCCATTCCGCCGCCAGTCAGAATAGCAATACCTATGAATCCATTTAATAGGTGCTGACCTTTAAACCGGACAGGAGCGCCTCTCATAATTCCCTGAAGTTTCGCAAATGCAACAAAACTCCCTGTTAATGTGACAGAACCAACCAGGATACTGATTACAATGATAGAATAGGTAAAGGAAGTTAAATGGCTCTGTTTATAAAATTCAGCTGTTGCTACCAGCATGGAAGCGCCTCCTCCAAAACCATTGAAAAGAGCAACAAGCTGCGGGATGGATGTCATTTGGACCGACCTGGCAGCAACCGCTCCAAAAACAGAGCCCACTGCAATGCACAACGCAATGTAGCGGTAATCAATGATCTCGACTTTAATCAGTGTCGCAATAATCGCCAGAAGCATCCCTGCTGCTGCAATGGTATTCCCCCAGGGAGCAGTTCTGGGGTGGGACAAATTTTTCATCCCAACGATGAAAAATACCGCTGCTGAAAGGTAAATTACGGGTATGACTATTGATTGAACCATGGCTATTTTTTCTTAAACATCCGAAGCATCCGGTCTGTCACCAAAAACCCCCCGACCACATTAACCGTGGCAAGAATAATTGCGGCACACCCAAGTATCACACTGATATTTGACCCCTCCGATCCCGCAGCAATGAGTGCGCCCACAATAGTTATTCCTGAAATAGCATTGGAACCGGACATAAGAGGCGTGTGAAGTGTGGGAGGAACTTTAGAAATCACCTCAAACCCTACAAAAACCGCCAATACAAAAACATATATTTCAATGAGCAATTCAGCCATTATGAGTCAGATTCCTTCTCCCAATTCAACAGATCCTTGACGTGTTTGTTGATTATTTTCCCTTCATGTGTTAGAATGGTGTTTTCAATAACTTCATCTTCCATATCAATGTTAATCTGGCCATCTTTAATGATTTCAAGCACAAGACCCGTAACATTCCTACTGAACATTTCACTGGCATGGTATGAAATTGAACTCGGTAAATCGGTAGGGCCAATGATAAAAACACCATGTCTTGATACTGTTTGACCTTTGACGGTCAATTCACAATTCCCTCCCTGTTCTGCCGCCAAATCTACAATCACAGAACCGTAGGGCATTTTTCGAACCATTTCCTCCGTTATCAAAAGAGGCGCCCTTTTACCAAAAATCTGTGCTGTGGTAATAGCTACATCCGTCTTCGCAATATGTTCTGCAATTGTAACCTGTTCGTGACGGTAGAAATCTTCTGACATTTCCACTCCGTAACCGCCTTCCATTTCAGTTTCTTCAGCAACTTCGAGATGAACAAAATCAGCTCCAAGACTTTCAACCTGTTCCTTTACAACGGGGCGTGTATCAAAAACTTTTACCTTTGCACCCAGACGTTTTGCCGTAGCGATTGCCTGCAGTCCTGCCACTCCTGCCCCAATAATCAGCACTTTTGCCGGAGAAACAGTTCCTGCTGCTGTCATCATAAGCGGAAAAAACTTGTTCAAGTGATTGGCTGCCATTAAAACTGCTTTGTAACCGGCTATTGAACTCATGGCACTCAGTGGATCCATTCTTTGAGCCCGCGAGATGCGGGGAATAAGTTCCATGGAAAAGCAGGTCATTTGCTTGTCAGCAAGTTCCTCTACATTATGAATATTTTTAAATGGATCAAAAAAACCGATTATAACAGACTTTTTTGGAAATGGATCCACAATCTGCATCATGCCTTCCTTTAAACAGACACACTGAACTTTTAAAAACAATTTCCCCCTTTGTAGAAGCTCATCGTAATCCGATAAAACTTCCCCACCTGTTTTCTTGTACATTTGAGAAGTAAACCCCACATGCTCCCCGGCACCTTCCTGTATCAGCACCGAAATATCACGCTTTGCAAGTCGCTTTACGCTCTCCGGAACAAGAGCAACACGCTTTTCATTTTCTGCTGTTTCTTTTAATACCGCTATAGTTGTCATTCTATTTTCCAGAATTTGTTCTTGATTTTAGGGAATAAATATGAACTGAAAGTTAGAACTTTTTAATTACCTATGGCAAACAAGAAAGTTTAAAAGGATGACACTTGGATAGACATGGTTTACAGTTTTGGGAGTTAAAGAAGCCATGGAATATAGGAATGGA
>CAYXUG010000033.1:0-24167 GCA_964468655.1 uncultured bacterium
TTCCAGCATAACCAAGTGAATTTAACACTTGGTCCGAAAAATGACTAATCACCAAGATTATTTAATAATAAAAGGTGCGGGGGTAAATAATACTGAATTAGTAGGTGAAGGTCAGGATTTGTTGCTGCGAGGTAGTGCTCCTAATTTACTTGAAATTTCAAATTTAACCATGATGAATGGTTATGATAATGGTCCAGGCGGCAGGTGCCTAAGTGTGGGATCAAAGGAATTATTATTAAAAAATCTTGTTATAACCGATTGTAAATCCCCTGATTATGCAAGTGGTGGTGCCAGTATAGGGATTATAGATTCAGGAATTGTAGTTCTTGATTCTGTCATCGTAAAAAATTGTGAATCTGACATTGATGCTGGATGGGGAGGTTCTGATGATACGGGTGCTTGTGCGGTTTATATACAAGGTACTTATGGTGGGGGTTATTATCATGGTGAAATAATCGTAAGGAATTCAAGATTTTCAAATAATATTAATGGCGGAATAAAAATAAGGGGAAATGCAACCTTTGAGTCTTCCGTGATTGACAGTAATTTATTTGCAGGAGGCATTATATCCAGTGGTGTTTTAACAATAAATAATTCACAAATCTATCACAATGAACGAAATCACCCTGATATGGTCTGGTATCAGCATAGAGGTGGTGGTATTTTTGCTTATGGAGAAGTGAATATTAATAAGTCTGCTATTTGGGAAAATGTTGCAAGTTCCACGAGTAGTAGTGGACTATACACTGAAGGCGGGGACATTAATTTATCAAATTCAGTATTTTATGATAATAGTATTTATTTAAATGGTACGGCTGATTTAATGTCAATTAATTCAATTCTTTATGGAGAAAATTTTGGCATTTCTGGCTTGGAAGAAAGAGTAAATATCTTTTATTCAAACATTGACGGCGGCTGGGATGGTGAAGGTAATATTGAAGCAGATCCACTGTTTTACGATCCTGATAATGGTAATTTCAACTTAAATCCGAATTCACCCTGCATTGATGCCGGTACAGCATTTTATGTTTCGGAAGGTGATACATTGGTCAATATGGATCCCGATGACTACATCGGGTCAGCACCTGATATGGGGACCATTGAATATGATCCCCTATCCATTGATGATGAAGCTGCGATTCCTCTTGACTATGCACTCCACCAGAATTATCCCAATCCGTTCAACCCTGTTACCCGAATCATTTTTGATCTTCCTGAACTGACAGACGTTGAAATACTGGTTTACAATTTACTGGGGAAGCAGGTTCGTAAATTGGTAAATGAATCCATGAACCCGGGGAAATATTCCATAATCTGGAATGGGACCGATAATTTAGGAATGCCGCTGAGTTCGGGGGTTTACATTTACCGTCTGGTGACACCGGAGTTTTCGCAATCGAAGAAATTGATACTGTTGAAATAGACGCATTCAATGCGTCTCTACGGGTCTATTCTGCCTGCTTCGAAATCAGATTCAGCGCTGACCCCGCTTTAAACCACTCAATCTGCGCTTCATTGTAGGTATGGTTTAATTCGGATGTTGAGTTACTTCCGTCACTGTGTGTGATTGTCATTTTCAGCGGGACTTTCGGCACGAAATCTGTTAATCCTTCAATTGAGATTGTATCGTCCTCTAAAATTTCATCATACACCGAAAGATCAGAAAAAGTAAACGCAAGCACTCCCTGTTTTTTTAGGTTTGTTTCATGTATCCGGGCAAAACTTTTTACAATGACTGCCCTGCACCCCAAATGGCGCGGTTCCATGGCAGCGTGTTCGCGGCTGGAGCCCTCTCCGTAATTCTCATCACCGAAAACAACCCATCCGATATTCTGGGATTTCCAGCTTCTTCCAATATCACTGAAACGCACTCCCCTGTCACCCGTTAACACGTTTGTTCCGGTTCCAATCTCTTCGGTAAAATCATTCACGGCACCGATAAAGAGGTTGTCTGAAATATTGTCCAAATGACCGCGGTATCTCAGCCACGGTCCCGCAGGAGAAATATGATCTGTGGTGCATTTTCCCTTTGCTTTCAGCAAAACTTTTAGTCCTGTTAAATTTATCCCCTCCCAGGCAGAAAACGGTTCAAGAAGATGAATCCTTTTGCTGTCGGGCGATACCTCAACTTCTGCGGATTGTCCTTCCCCATTTGGAGAGACAAATCCGTCTTTTCCGGTTACGAATCCATTTTGAGGCAGTTCATCGCCTGTAGGAGGTTCAAGTTTAACTTCATCCCCTGATTCATTGGTGAGTGTATCCTTCATGGGATTAAAAGAAAGCGACCCTCCCAAAGCAAGTGCAGTCACAATTTCAGGCGATCCCATAAAAGCCAGTGTGGAGGAATTCCCGTCATTTCTCCGGGCAAAATTCCGGTTAAAGGAAGTAACAATGGTATTTTTTTCGCCTTCCTGTTTGTCCAATCGTTTCCACTGACCAATGCACGGTCCGCACGCGTTTGCAAGGACCATTCCTCCGATTTCCTTAAGATCGTCCAGTTGTCCGTCCCTTTCAATGGTCGCCCTGATCTGTTCCGAACCAGGAGTGATGAGAAAAGACGTTTTGGAGGCAAGTCCTTTTTCCTTTGCCTGCCTGGCAATATTGGCGGATCGTTCAATATCCTCATAGGATGAATTGGTGCAGCTTCCGATGAGAGAAACGCTGATTTCATCAGGATAATCTTCCTTTTTAACGGCTTCCGCCATCTCCGAAACCGGCCGGGCGAGATCGGGCGTGTAGGGTCCCACAAGGTGCGGTTCCAAAGTGGCGAGATCAATTTCAATAATCTGGTCGTAATAGTCCTCCGGATTTTCCAGCACTTCAGGGTCCGCAATCAGGCAATCGGAAATTTCATCCGCCATGACGGCTATTTCAGACCTTCCGGTGGCTCTCAGGTAAGTGGCCATTCTGTCATCATAGGGAAATACCGATGTAGTCGAACCTAGCTCCGCACCCATATTGGTGATGGTTCCTTTTCCGGTACAACTGATTGATTTTGTCCCTTCCCCGAAATATTCAATTATTCTGTTTGTCCCACCTTTGACCGTCAGAATGCCCGCCAGCTTCAGAATAACATCCTTAGGCGCTGTCCACCCGGAGAGTTCTCCTGTTAATTTGACGCCAATAACTCCGGGCCACTGCAATTCCCACGGCATGCCTGTCATTACATCCACTGCATCAGCGCCCCCCACACCGATGGCGATCATTCCAAGTCCGCCTGCGTTTGGCGTGTGGGAATCGGTTCCCACCATCATTCCACCGGGGAATGCATAATTTTCGAGAACAACCTGATGTATAATGCCCGAACCCGGTTTCCAGAATCCGCAGCCATATTTCTGAGACACCGATAGGAGAAAATTATAGATTTCACTGTTTTCTGATGATGCATTCTGCAGGTCTGAATCGGCGCCTTTTTCAGCCCGAATCAGGTGATCGCAATGGACGGTTGTGGGAACTTCAGCTTCGGCTTTTCCAGCCATCATAAATTGCAATAGCGCCATTTGAGCTGTTGCATCCTGAAGGGCAACACGGTCCGGTTTAAAGTTAATGTAATCCTTTAAGCGTTCGGGCGCATCATTCTGTTTATTAAATAAATGGGAAAATAAAACTTTTTCTGTATAAGTTAGTGGATGCCCCATCAGATTTCTTGCTTCATCAATATTCCGGCGGTATGAAGCATACGCGCTTTTTATCATTTCTAGATCACGGTCCTTCACACAATTTTCCTTTCGTTAAGTAAATTAAAAAAATTATCTGATATGGTAGAGGTAAGTGGAACCAATTAGAAATCAGCCTGTAAAACGGTCAGTCACTTGTTGGAAATTAAGATAAATCAGTTGAAATTTCAATTCCAATAAAACACAAATTTACCTGAAATGAATGACTTGAAGCCAATTCGTATCATTGCCCTTTTTTTACTTTCTGTAATCTCATATACATCTGCTCAGAAATGGGAAGTGTTGAAAAGCAGTGAATCTGAACTGATTATTCATTACCATTTCAGGGAAAATGAAATTCCTTTTCAACTGAATGAAACCTACCTCCCCATTGGATTGTCGGGCGAAAATCTTCCGGAAATTGTTGTCAATCAAATAGAAACTTCTCCCTATTCCGAATCAGAATTCCAAAAATACAATTTTACCCCCGCAAGTGAGTTTCTGATATGGAATTCCCACGGCAGATTCCGAAACCTGAATAGCGGAACAATTAAAATTTCGCCTCTGTTTTTGTCAGAAACCGGCAATCTGAATCAGGTAAAAAATCTTGTTTTCACCATAAAATTTCCGGTAACACTCTATCCCGTAAGCGGTCAAGCGGGAAAATGGGAACGGGCGCTTTATGAAAACAGAATTATCAATTGGGACATTGCAAAACGGTGGCTGAAGCCAACAGAATTGCGGAGAACGTTCCGGTTCGATCAGCCCATCACACCCGATTTACTTATGGATTCAACCCTGCAGGCAGATCATGTGATTATTACTCACGACGACTTTACGGAAGCCGCGGAATCACTTGCCAATCACCGAATTATAAATGGAATGTCATCTCTGGTGGCTAAGCTTTCTGTCATAGAATCGGACTTCAACTCAGATGGCGAGCTCGAGGGCTACAAGACCATTAAAGCGTTTTTACAATTTACGTATGATTCCTGGGTGGAACCGCGCCCTTCATATGTTCTGCTGATAGGAGACGGCCCCGAACCCATGCCGACCCATCACCAAAACTGGCAGAATTATTCATCCGATTTACGATACGTTTACCTTGATCCTGGTTCCACCACAACACCCCAAATGGCTATTGGAAGAATTCCGGTAAATACCCTGCAAGAGGCAGAAAGTGTGGTTGAAAAAACAATAGCCTACGAATCCACACCCGAAACGGGGTTATGGAGAAGGTCAATTACATTGGTTGCCGATGATTTCAGCGCGCCAAATAATAATATTTCGCTTGAAAAAACACACATTACAAACAGTGAATCACTATATGTCAGAATTCCGGCCGCACTTGAAGTGAAAAAATTATATCTGGAGGAATACCCTGCTGAAAACAGCGGGTCTCAGACAGGCGTTGTAAAACCCGATGCTACGGAAGCTCTGTTCAATATTCTTGAAACCGGAACTGCCCTTATCAATTATATCGGGCACGGTCACCCCGGGCAATGGGCACATGAAGTTTTACTTTCTGCTTCGAGAGGAGATTTATTCTCAATCAACACAGGAATGAAACTTCCAATCTGGATTGCGGGCACCTGCAGCTGGGGGCAGTACGATTCCGATGAGGGGGATGCCATGTCAGAGGATTTACTTATTGATCCTCAAAATGGCGCTATTGCCATCATATCAACCATTGAAAAAATAAGTTATTCAGCGAATAAAGCATTTATTATTGCTCTATTCGACAAACTGTTTCCTAATCGGGAAATTTCACCTGACCCTTTGGGTGCGGCTTTTCTCGGTAACCAAATCAATGGCCGAAATGAGATGTTTCATCTTTTTGGCGATCCTGCACTAACCATGGCATTCCCCACCGGCGAGGTTGAAATAACTGAAGTTAATCCTGATACACTCTATGCTCTTATGCCTGGCAGTTATTCCGGGCAGGTCTCAGACCCGTCCGCGCCTTCCACCGCATCCGGATTCTCGCTTATTTATGAAGCTGACAAAGAAGTATCCATTCCATACACCAGCAACGGGACCACAACGATGGTAAATTACTCTATCCCCGGGAGAACCCTGTTCCGTGGACAAATGGGCGTTGAAAATTATCAATACAACGGCAGCTTTATTATTCCCAAAGATGTGGATTATTCAGATTCACTTCGTGGAAGTTTTGGAGTATATGTTTACAAAGTAAGTAATGGCGAATTGGTCTGGGAAGGATTGGGTATAATTGACAGTCTCTATTTCGCCGGCAGCAATACACTTTCGGATGATACGCAAGGTCCCATCATTTCATTTTTTCAGAACAGCCAATTGGGCTCCGGAGATTATCTCTCCCAAAATGAGAACTTAACGATCAAATTAGAAGATGAGAACGGAATCAATATTACGGAAGAAACAGGCCATTCAATTCGATTGTGGTTTGATGAAGACGAAAATAATTTCATTGATTTGACTCATTTATTCATTTATGATGAAGGTGAATATAATTCGGGGGAAATTGATTATCCCCTCACCTCTGTAGAATCTGATGAATTATTTATCACCGTGGAGGCGTGGGATAATGCAAACAACCCAACTCAGGAATCCATCAAACTGAATCTGCTATCTTCTACCGGATTGACATTGAACAATGTTTTCAATTATCCCAATCCGTTCAGTTTAAGTACACAATTTACATTTGATGTAAGTGAAAATTCCGAAATCGAAATCAAAATATATACGCTGAATGGAGTACTTGTCAGAAGGCTTGAACCGTTTGAAACCTTCACCGGATTTTCAATATATGATGAATGGGATGGTTTTGATTCATTCGGAGATAATATCGCCAACGGTGTGTATCTTTACGAGTTGGAAGCGACTTCCACCGTGTCCGGTAAAAAAGTGTCTCACATAGGCAAACTTGCTAAATTCCGGTAAACATTGGAATCACAATTTATTCTTGCATCAGCATCTCCCCGACGAAAAGAAATTCTGCAAAAATTAAATATTCCCTTTGACATCGTTCCCGGTGATTTTGAAGAAAATTATAATCATTTCGATGAAGGGACAGAACCGGAAGAGGTTGTCATCCATTTCTCCTACTGCAAGGGAAAATCGATCGCTGGAAATAATCCGGACAAATTGATCATCAGCGCGGATACAATCGTCGTAATCGATGGTAAATTATTGGGAAAACCAAAAAACAGAAATGATGCTGAAGCGATGTTGGAGAAATTGTCAAATAAAACGCATGAAGTTTTTACAGGTGTTTCTATTCAGAAAAATGAAATACACTTTGAATTTACTGAAAAAACAGAAGTCACCTTTTACTCCTTATCCAAAACAATGATTAATGAATATATTTTGAAATACCCCCCATTTGATAAAGCAGGGTCTTATGGTATTCAGGACTGGTCAGCTGTTTTCGTAGAAAAAATAAACGGGTGTTTTTACAATGTGGTGGGGTTTCCATTGCCAAAGTTTGTACAAATAATGCAAAAACCGGAAGTTTGTAGTAAATTTAGATTAAACAATTGGCTTGAAAACGTGGTAGTTCAATCATAAAATCGAATCTCATTTGAGGAGAGTTAATTCGTGACAGCATTTTATTCAGACTTAAAAAAACTAAGGGAAGAACAAAATATTGATCTTGCCGAAATTTCGAACCGGACTAAAATAAATAAACGGTTTTTGGAATGTATTGAAAAGGGTGATTTTGATTTTCTTCCAAAAGTATATGTCCGCCTTTTTTTAAAAGCATATACCAGCGAACTGGGGACCGATCCGGCTGAATTCCTAAATAAATTGGAAGAACATCTGTCGGGGGAAAAAGGTGAATCTTATAAGGATAATAAAGTAGATGATGATCTTTCACCTGTGGATAAAGACAAGGATGATGAAACTACCGATAAATCTCCTTTTCAAATTCGGTCGGATGTAACAAAAGCAGTAATTATGGTTGCTGTCCTTATTTTTGCCATATTCACTATTAAAAAAATTGTGTCAGAACCCGGTGAATCCGACGAAGCAATTTCTGTAAAAGCCAGTACTGACTCAGTTGAATTTGATAATGATATTTTTGAATCAGATTATGAAAAAGAAGTTGTCGAAAATTTAATCCTGTTACATCCGCCGTACCAAATAACTCTCAACTCAGCAGACTCAATCCTGTATCAAATTAAGAGTGATGATGAAACTTTAAATTCTGATTACCTGGGAAAAGGCGGGGAAATAATAAAAGAATTTAAGTCATCCGTATTCCTTCGCATTAATCACACCACTAACATGAATGCATTTATCAATGATACAAAAGTTGAATTAAACCCATCCAATTTACCAGCAGATATTGCTTACGATGTAAAAACAGGTAAACTGTCTATTTCCTCTTACCTACCGAAGTAACACCTCCTTAAAACAGCTTTTTTTATTTAATCCACACTTTTATGTGAAATATTACTTGACATTTGTGGGTTATTGGTTTAACGTTGTGGGGAATAGTGGGGAAATTTCCCATAGATTAAACACCTATGACAACCAATACATTAACAGGCGAATACTTTTACAATATCGATAGTAAGGGACGGCTGAATATTCCAGCAAAATACCGGAATGCCCTTGCACCGGAGAATAACAACACTTTTATTATAACAAAGGGACAGGATCCCTGCATATATGCGTATCCTCTGATTGAATGGGGAAAGGTTGAATCAGAACTCAGAAACCTTTCCTCGGCATCTTTAAAAAATCGTTCCTTCATTCGTACAATGGTTCGATTTGCTGTCCCCGTAAAATTTGATAAGCAAGGCAGAATTCAACTGACCCCCGCACTTATGGAATACGCAAGTCTGGATAAAGAGGTTCTCATTATCGGAGTTGTCAATAAAATCGAAATCTGGAATCCCATAAAATTAGATCAACTCGAAAAGAACGAATTAAAGATTGACTCCCAAGAATATGAAACTCTTGCGGAAAAAATCATTTTATAAGGATTGAAAGAAATATGTTCATCTCAATTACCTCATATTCCCGTCATGGTACCAGAAGTCATCAAACTTCTGAATATAACCCCAGACGGAATTTATTTGGATGGTACAATCGGGCTGGGCGGTCATGCCCAAGCGATTGTTTCTCACCTCTCTCCAAAAGGACTACTACTCGGGCTTGATGGTGATGCGGAGGCACTCAACTATTCAAAGAAAAATCTTACTGCCTCCTGTAAAATACACCTCTTTAACGACTCCTACTCCAACTTCACCCACTATCTCGACCCTCTCAATATCAGGGAGTTTGACGGCATGATCCTTGATTTGGGATTGTCTTCTTTTCAGCTGGATACTCCGGAACGAGGGTTTTCTTACCGTTTCAATGGCCCCCTCGATATGCGGTTTAAAAAAGATTCCGGAATAAATGGTGTCCATATTGTAAATCAATGGAATGAGCGGGAACTATCAAAACTGTTTAAAACCTACGGCGAGGAACATAACAGCAAGGCAATAGCAAAATCGATTGTAGGTTGCCGGGTAAAACAACCAATCAAAACAACTTTCCAGCTCTGTGATGCGGTAAAGCAGGTAGTTTCACCTGTCCAAATAAATAAAACGCTATCCCGAATTTTTCAAGCCATCAGAATTGAAGTCAACAAGGAGTTGAACAGTTTAACCCAATTCCTTATCAAATTTATTGATTATCTGAAAATTGGCGGTCGTGTCGTCATTTTATCCTATCATTCTCTCGAAGACAGACTGGTGAAAAATGCTTTAACCGATCTCCAAAAAGAGTGTATTTGTCCCCCTGATTTCCCTGAATGCATCTGCGATATTGTAAAAAGATTGAATATTATTACACGTAAACCTCTTACTCCCGTTGACACAGAGATTACGGTAAACAAAAGAGCGAGTAGCGCAAAATTGCGGGCAGGAGAAAAATTGGCATGAAAAAAAGAACAAAAAGAAAACCGGGAAGGCGGACAAAAAAACGGAGAGAATTTATCAGTTCTCTTCTCTTTTTTACGATTACACTTCTTTCCATATCAGGGCTTCTTACCTATTTGTGGGTTTACAATGAAATCAATCTCACTATCATGGAAAACAATATGCTAAGAAAAATTGCCATAAAGATTGAGACAGAAAATAAGGGCTTCAACAGCGAAATCGCATCCCTGGAACGTATTGACCGTATCACAAATATTGCACAAAACGAATTAAAAATGGTTACCCCTGAACCGGAGACTTTAGCAGTTGTACTGAAAAATATTCAGCTTGCAAACTTTAGAATGAAATAATAATGACCAAATCTTATTCGAAATTTCAACCGAGAGTTCTTTTTCTGTCTGGTATTATGATTCTTTTGTGGTCCGTCCTTACAATGCGCTTTTTTCAGATTCAGGTGCTGCGGAGCAATGAATATCAGAAACAAACAAAGCTGCAAGGACAGAATATGGTGCACCTCCCTTCTGTTAGAGGAACCATTTATGATACTAAAATGGTACCCTTGGCTGATAATATTGCTCACTTCTCTTTTGGTGTCAATCCATATGAAGTTGAAGATAAGGAAACAATAATTTCCCGTTTTTCGAAAGTGACCGGAAGAGATACAACATATTACAGTGAGCGGCTGAATAGCGATCAGAGTTTTGTTTTTCTCGAAAGAAACTTAAAATATTCCCTTTGTAATAACCTCCTTGATATTGATGATAAAGGGTTAATCGTAAATCAGTCCGGTTATAGGTATTACCCCCATCAAAGTATTGCAGCTCAAACAATCGGATTTACCAATGTTGATAACATAGGCATATGCGGGCTGGAGATTGAGTATGAAAAATATCTGAAAGGAAAAGATGGATGGATTGTCTTGCAGACTGACGGAAAAGGCAGGTCATATCACAACTTATCTTACCCGAAACAAGTCCCGGTAAACGGTTCTGATATTATAACGACGCTCGACATTGAATATCAGGCGATCCTAACACATGAATTAAAAAAACAGATGGAAAAATCGCGCTCCACCGGAGCCACAGGAATCATCATGGAGCCCCACACCGGCAGAATTCTGGCCATCTGTTCACTGCCTGATTTTAATCCAAACAACCGCCATAACTTCAGTGAAGACAAGTACAGAAACAAAGTAATCACCGATCAATTCGAGCCGGGCTCAACCTTAAAAATTGTTCCTGCCGTTGCATCCCTATCGCTGAATACAGTGCCTTTGGATCAGGAATTTAATTGTGAAGATGGCAGTTACAATTACAAAGGTATAAAAATAATCCAAGATTGGAGCAGTTTCGGTTTGTTGAATTTTCCTCAAATTATTGAAAATTCAAGCAATGTGGGAATCATTAAAATATCAGAAACTGTCGGCAGTAAAAATCTTTATCTGTTTGCAAAAAAATTTGGATTTGGTTCTCCCACCGGAGTGCGATTCCCCGGCGAAGCAAAAGGTATTCTGAGAACTATTGACGAATGGAGCGCATTATCACTGGCTGAAATTTCCATGGGGCATGAAATATCTGTAACTGTTCTTCAGCTTGCTTTGGCGTATTCCACAATCGCCAACGGCGGGTTTCTGATGAAACCCATTCTGGTTGATAAAATCATACACCCCACAGGAAAAATAATTTTTGAAGAAACACCCCAAATCATCCGGCAGGTTGGTTCAAAGGAAAATATGGAAATACTGACTTCCATGCTCTGCAATGTTGTGGAATCCGGTACGGGAACATCCGCAGGCATTGACGGCTGGAAAGTAGCAGGTAAAACCGGTACAGCTCAAAAGTTTGATAATGGCAGTTATTCAAAGACCAAATTCACTTCCTCTTTCGCTGGATTTTTCCCGGCTGATAATCCACAACTGGTGGCTGTTATTGTTCTTGACGAGCCATCCTACTACTACCGCTGGGGCGGTGTAGGCGCGGCGCCTGTTTTTAAACGAATTATGAAGAGAATTATTAATTCCAATGATCAGATATTGGTCCATTCCCTCCATGAGAGAGACTTGAACATCTCCAGTCATTCGAACTCAACAAAGACCTCGGAAAACACTGAACCTCATGAAGAAATCCTCCCATTGATGATCACCGGTATATTGGATCAAAACAGAACTAAACAGAAATTTATCACTATACCGGAAACCAGGGGGATGAGCATGAGACAAGCAATCTCTACCTTGCGGGAGGTAGGGCTCCGGTCCACAATTTCGGGATCGGGCATAGTCATACAACAAAACCCAAAACCAGGGACAGAGGTTGCCACCAACAGCCTCTGTTCTCTACAATTAAAATAATGAAAACACTCACTTCACTTCTTAAAGGTGTGAATGTTACAACACGGTTGCCTTTGGATATACCTGTAGGGTCTGTGACCTCTGATTCAAGGCATGTCTGGCCGGGTGCTGCTTTTGTGGCAATTCCCGGTACCAAACTAAATGGAAATCATTATATTCCGGATGCCATTCAAAGGGGAGCTGCAGTCATTATTTCAAATGCGTCAGATCCAAAATTCCTTCAAAATGTAATGACCCCTGTGGTGGAAGTTGATAATCCCAGAAAAGCATTATCCATTATGGCGGCAAATTTCTATAAACATCCGTCCCACGATATGGAAGTCATAGGAGTAACAGGCACGAATGGAAAAACAACTACGGCATATCTCATTCGATCAATTCTCTCGGCAGATGACAAAAAAACAGGCATCATTGGAACGCTGGGAATATCAGGCCCCGGGATTGATTCCTCTGCCTCTCTTACCACCCCGGACGCTATGGATCTTCAAAAAATATTAAAACTTTTTCATGACAGCGGAGTCACCCATGTTGTGATGGAAGTTTCATCCCACGCTCTTGAATTGAACAGAGTCGATGATGTGGAATTTGATCTTGCAGTATTTACAAACCTGAGTCAGGATCATCTGGATTTCCATGGATCAATGGAAGAATACTTTAAGGCAAAAACAAAATTATTCCAGAATCTTCAAAAAGGTGCTGTTGCTGTAATCAACAGTGATGATGAAAAAGCATCTGAACTACTCAAAATCTCCAATGCTAAAAATGTCTGTTTTTCCAAGGAAGGGTCATCTCAGGTTCATTTTGAAAACTGGGGAATGTCAAAGAATGGCATTACCGGAATTATTTCAACTGAATCCGGAAAACTAAATATATCCTCCTCACTGGTCGGTACCTACAACCTTGAGAATATTCTTGCAGCAGTCACTGCTGGGTCTGAAATGGGAATCTCACATGAAGTTATCGAAAAAGGAATCACTGCCTGCAGCCAGGTTCCCGGGAGAACGGAACTTTTCAAAATGACAAATGGTGGAACTGTTATCCTGGATTATGCCCACACGCCGGATGCTTTTACAAAATTGTTTGCAACATTAAAAATGCTGTTGAATGATAACGGAAAAATGTGGGTCATATTTGGATGCGGAGGAGAAAGGGATAAAGAAAAAAGACCACTTATGGCGAAAGAGGCAGAACGGTTCGCAAACCATATTTTTATTACTCCGGATAATCCGCGAACCGAAGAAATTGAAAAAATTAATGAAGATATTTCAAATGGGTTCAAAGAGAACAAACATCATTTTTTTGAAAGCAGGGGTAAAGCAATTTCAGAAGCAATGGGTAAACTGGGTCCTAACGATATTCTTGCAGTACTGGGTAAGGGACGTGAACACTATCAGATGATTGGATCAGAAAAAATTCCTTATTCAGATTATGATACTATCATGAGGTCTGCGGATGCGGATTGATCTACCGGAACCGGAAATTGTCAGACAACTCATGGAAAGAGTAACCGGTCAAATGCTATCCTCAACTCCCACAGGTATTACACTCGATGCAAGAGAAGTAAAAACAGGCGACCTTTTTGTGGCATTGCCGGGAGAACGGGTGGACGGGCATAAGTTTCTACCTCAAGCGGAAGAAAACGGTTGCTCTGCTGCCTTGATATCAAACCGTGAATCATCCTCTTCCCTTCCACAAATTGTGGTAGAGGATACATCAGATTTTCTGGGAAAAATCGCCCGGGAATGGAGGTTACAATTTTCACTGCCTGTCATTGGCATCACCGGTTCAAATGGAAAAACAACGACCAAGGATCTGCTTACACATATTTTTTCTGACAACAGGGTTCATGCAACTCGCGGAAACTTCAATACACACCTCGGCTTACCCCTAACCTTACTCGAGCTTACCTCTCGTCATACGCTTTCCATCCTTGAGATGGGAGCAAATCACCTCGGCGATATTGGTTATCTATGTGGTCTTTCAAAGCCTGATCACGGATTGATAACCAATATCGCTCCCGCCCACCTCAACGGGTTTGGAACGATCAACAATATCGTAAAAACGAAAGGGGAATTATTTGATTCATTGCCTGAAGATGGATATGCTTTTGTTAATTGGCAGGATTCGTACATTAAAGATATTCCAACCGCTGCCAGAAAAATTTCATTCGGATTTTCACATGATTGTGATTTTGCAACAGATATAGATAAAGATGATGATGGTATGATTATTCTAACTATCAACAGTCATGAAATTGATCTTAATTCATGTCAGGATATATTTGCCCTGAATGTGATTGCTGCCTGTTCGGTGTCCATTTCACTTGGAGTAGAGTGGGATACTTTCAGGGAAAAAATTCTATCCTTTGAACCGTCAAAAGGCAGGTGTCAAATTAAAAAATTCGATGGCATTACCATTATTGATGACACTTACAACGCTAATCTTAATTCCACATTATCAGCGCTGGATTATCTTAAATCCATCCCCGGAAACGGTAGAAGAATTATGGTCTTTGGAGATATGCTGGAACTTGGGAATGATTCCGAAAACCACCATAAAAAAGTTGGCGATAGCTGTGCCGCTAAAGAATTGGATCTTTTGCTATGTTACGGGAACCAATCAAATGTTACTGTAAATACGGCAGAATCCATCATTGAAGCACAGCACTTTGACGAGAAGAAAAGATTATCGGAAGTGTTAAGAGAAAATATTAAAGAGGGTGACATGATCCTGTTTAAGGGATCCCGGGGCATGGCAATGGAAACTGTCATAGAGGAGGTATTTGAAAACTGATGTTCTACCATTTCTTCTATCCCCTGCGTACTGAACTCTCCGGTTTTAACATTTTTCAATATATCACCTTCCGCGCTTCCATGGCAGCCATTACAGCGCTTTTTATCAGTTTTGTGATTGGCCCAAAAATTATCAATTACCTGAAGAATAAAAATATTGAAGAAAATATCCGGTCCGATGGACCTGAGTCCCACAATTTAAAGAAGGGCACGCCTACTATGGGGGGAATCATTATTCTCTTCGCAGTGATTCTCCCCACACTCCTCTGGGCAAATCTATCAAATATCTATATTCATATTATTCTCGTTGCAACACTTTGGATGGGACTCGTTGGATTTCTTGATGATTACCAGAAGAATGTGAAAAAAAGGAAAAAGGGTCTTATTGCCCGGTATAAACTTGCGGGGCAAATAGGGTTGGGATTAATAATTGGTCTATGGCTGTTAAGTTCTGACCAGTTTACAGGAATCTGGTCAATTACTTCAGTCCCTTTCTTTAAGAATCTGGAAATTGATTTCGGTTATTTTTACCTGCCTTGGGTGATATTCGTTGTAACAGCAACCTCCAACGCAGTCAATCTAACAGATGGGTTGGATGGACTGGCATCAGGATTATTGGCCATTTGTGCCATCGCATTCGCCGGTATTGCATATATTTCTGGAAGAATCGATTTCAGTCAATATTTAAATATCGTCTACCTTCCCGGCGCAGGTGAACTTGCAATTTTTGCAACTGCACTCATGGGAGCTTGTCTGGGCTTTCTGTGGTTCAACGCGCCGCCGGCACAGATTTTTATGGGTGATACAGGTGCATTGGCTGCAGGCGCCGCATTGGGAACCCTGGCGCTTCTGCTTAAAAAAGAATTTGTCTTACTGATTATCGGTGGTGTTTTTGTCATGGAAGTTGCTTCGGTCATTATTCAGCTTTTCTACTTTAGACGAACAAAAAAACGGTTTGGCGAGGGAAAACGGTTTTTCCGAATGGCTCCCATTCACCACCATTTTGAACTTAAAGGGTGGAATGAATCTCAAATCGTTGTGAGATTTTGGATTATCGGAATTCTATTCGCTTTAATGTCTTTGAGCACATTCAAAATTCGATGATGAATATTCAAAACAGGAACGAAATTAATCTAAAAGGGAAACATGTGTCGGTGATTGGTGCCGCCCGGACAGGATTAGCCGTTTCTGAACTGGTTTCTTTTTTGGGAGGTACCGTATTTTTAAGCGATCAGAAAAACTTGACTGAAACAGCTGAAACAGCAATTTCAAAAAATCCCAATATAACCGTAGAATTTAACGGTCATACAGAAAAAGTCCATGACGCTGACCTAATGGTAATCAGTCCGGGTGTTCCACAGGATGCGGACATCATATTAACTGCAATAAACAAAGGACTGCCTGTTGTCACTGAAATTGAATTTGCAAGCTGGTTTACGGAAGATCCCATTGTTGCCGTAACAGGAACAAATGGCAAAACAACCACATCCACCTTAATCCACAAAATTCTTGAGAAGGGCGGAAACAATTCAATCTTTGCTGGGAATGTGGGTCATCCCTTTTCAACTGCATTGTTGGATTCTTTGGAAAATCCTGCTGAGAACACTGTCTATGTGTTGGAGATCAGCAGTTTTCAAATGGAACATATTTTGCATTTCAAACCCGATTTTGCTGTGCTTTTGAATTTATCCCCTGACCATCTTGACAGGTACAATTCCTTTGAAGATTATGTTGATGCAAAACTGAATATTCTAAAAAACCTCGAGCAGACAGATACAGTCGTCTTCAATTTTGATGATAAACAATTGGCTGATAGAATAAAGACAAATGCAATTTGCGTACCCTTTTCACTCAAACATAGTGATTCCACTTTGTTCAGTCTAAATGAAACCAAAATTTACGACAACGCTCAGGATGTGCTGGTTTATTTGAACGATATAAAACTCCCCGGAAAGCACAATCTTGAGAATCTAATGGCAGCTTCAACGGTGGGATCGCTATTTCATGTTGAAAATAATCAAATTCAAAAAGTGCTTACCTCTTTCAAGGGTGTGCCTCATAGGATCGAACACGTCAGGACTGTAAATGGTGTTGAATATTATAACGATTCCAAAGCCACCACCGTTGAATCGGTAAAAGTGGCAATTAATTCATTTCCCCATAATTCTATCATCTTAATTATGGGCGGATTGGATAAGGGAGCAGATTTCAGCGAACTAACTCCCATCGCAGAGAAAAGTGTAAAAAAGGTCATCTGTTTTGGGAGGGCAAAGGCAAAGATTTTTGATTCCATGTTTGAGAAAATTCATTGCATTGAATGCGATTCTCTGGAATCCTCAGTAAAAATAGCCAACGAATTGGCAAAATCCAGCGATGTTGTTCTTTTATCGCCTGGGTGTGCCAGTTTTGACATGTTCAACGATTTTGAACACAGAGGGAACACATTTAAAACAATTGTGTCCCAATTGAATCTGGATAAATGAAAAGTGGAAATATCTTCGCAAAAATACGATAAGCTGTTACTCATTGAGACTATTCTGCTGGTTGCTGTAGGAGTCATTATGGTTTTCAGTTCGAGTACCAACATTTCCATGGACCGGTTCGGAACGGGCACTTTTTACTTTAAACGGCATCTGATAAGAACAGTTGTCGCTATATCCATCATGTTTGCTGCAGCATTTATGGATTATCGCATTTTGAAAAAATATGCTTCCCATCTTATGATATTCAGCATTGTTCTGCTCATCATTACAAAAATTCTACAAATTGCGGAAGGAAGCCATTTCCCTGCACGGTGGCTGGATTTGGGTTTCTTTTCCATTCAGACCTCGGATATAGCCAGATTTGCTACCATTACCTACCTCGCGGCATACATGGACCGAAATCGGGAAAAATTAGGCGATTTCGTATCTGGCCTCCTTCCGCCATTACTTATTACCGGCTTGGTCATGTCTCTCATCATAAAACAACCTGATTACAGTACAGCTTTTGTAATTGGGTTGATTGCATTTATCCTCATGTTTCTCGGAGGCGCCAAACTGTCACATCTCTTTGCTGCGGGAAGCGTATCATTGGCGATTCTGGTTCCCGTATTATTGGCGGCACCGTACAGACTTGGGAGAATAAAAGCGTATCTTAATGTTGGACAGAATTTTCAAGAATTAAATTATCAGGTTCAGCAGTCATTAATTTCTCTTGGCAACGGTGGTCTCATGGGTGTGGGATTGGGCGAAAGTATGGGAAAAAATCTATTTCTCCCTGCCCCTCACACTGATTTTATTTTATCCATCGTTGGTGAAGAATTCGGATTTTTTGGATGTTTTCTAGTGCTTACACTTTTCCTCGCTATTTTTCAAAGAAGTGTAAAAATCTCCAAACAGAGTACAGATATTTTCGGCATTTTACTGAGCGTCGGGATTGGCATCAAAATTATTACCTATGCATTTATTAATTCAGCGGTTGTTGCAGGAATTGTACCCACGACCGGATTGCCCATGCCTTTTGTGAGCTTTGGAGGAACAAATTTACTAATGACTCTCTTTACGATTGGAATTCTACTCAACATTTCAATGGCAAAAAGAAAAATAAATAACAGGAAAGGAACAGGAGTTCTCTTTGCGAACTGAGCCGTTAAAAATCATCATTGCCGGTGGTGGCACTGGTGGGCACCTCTTCCCCGCTCTTGCTATTGCGGTAGAATTGAAATCCCGGAATGAAACGGTATCCATTCATTTCGTCGGTTCAACTTCTGGAATAGAAGCGGACTCATTTAAAAAGGATCAATTACAGCATACCCTTTTGAATGTACGGGGCTTTAACAGAAGTTTTTCATTGAGAGGAATAGTGCAAAATATCGGTTTCCCGGTCCGCTTTCTTTCCGCGTACATCAAATCGAGAAAGTTGATTACAAAATTCAACCCTGATGTCGTTGTGGGCACCGGCGGTTATGCCAGCGGACTCCCACTTCTTGCTGCGGTCCATAAAAAAATTCCCACATTGATCCATGAACAGAATTCATTCCCCGGATTTACTACACGATGGTTGTCTACCAAAGTAGACAGACTATGTCTGAGTTACGAAGACTCGGTGAATTACCTTAAAAAAAAAAGTTCGTCCATACGGGCAATCCTGTCAGGAAAAGCATGTTTGAAATAACACGAAATCATGCATTGGATGTTTTCGGTTTTCAAATAGATAAACCTGTGATCGCAGTTATAGGCGGTAGTCAGGGCTCTCATGCAATCAATAAATTGATGAAAAAGTCTCTGAATTATATTTTGGAAAAAACAGATTCACAATTAATCTGGCAAACAGGGAAAAACGACTATCCATCGTTGTCAGATATTGAGAACAACCATCCCGCTGTGAAAATTTTCTCATTTATTGATCAGATGGGTCATGTCTATTCGGCGGCAGATTTGATTGTATCCCGTGCCGGTGCTTTGTCTAGCGCCGAAATTACCTATTGCGGAAAGCCATCCATCCTTATCCCCTTTCCTCACGCGACTGGTGACCACCAGACAAAAAATGCCCGGACACTTTCCCATAACGGTGCTGCCGTAGTTCTGGATGAGGAAGGACTCACACCGGAAATTTTCGGCAACAAAGTTGTCCAACTTTTGAGCAGTCCAAAAACTTTATTGCAAATGAGTGAATTGGCTAAATTGGCATCTATACCCAATTCAGCTGAAAAAATAGTAGACGAAATAATGCTGTTGGCAGAGGCATAAACATGTTCGGAAAAATTAAAAAAATACATTTTGTGGGAATTGGTGGCATCGGAATGAGCGGTATGGCTGACCTGCTAATTAATCTCAGATTTGAAGTTTCCGGGTCGGACATAAATACGACAGATATTACAAACGGACTCGAAGCCAAAGGTGTCCAAATATTCAAAGGTCACTCAAAAGACAATATTGGAGAATTTGATGTGGTTGTTTATTCATCTGCTGTTACGTTGGACAACCCAGAACTTGTCAAAGCGAAAGAATCAAGAATTCCCATCATTCGCAGGGCGGAAATGCTGGGAGAATTGTTGAAATTAAAAAACAAAAGTATCGCCATCGCCGGGACACATGGAAAAACCACCACCACATCCATGATGGGGTGTGTCCTCACTGAAGCAGAATTAGACCCCACACTGATTGTTGGTGGTATTGTAAAAAGTTTGGATGTAAACGCTGTTTTAGGAACAGGCGAATTCATTGTTGCCGAAGCAGACGAATTTGATAAAAGCTTTCTGCAACTGCAGCCAACCTATTCCATCATTACTAATATTGATCTCGATCATCTGGAATGTTATAAAAATGAAGATGATCTATTTAATTCATTCACTTCCTTTGCTAATGCAGTACCCTTTTATGGTGCAGTCGCTGCCTGTACCGATGAACCGTTTGTCCAGGGGATAGTGCCGAATATTTCCAGACCTGTTATCTCGTACGGAATTACAAATCCCGCCGATTTTTCGGCTGATAATATTCAGTTCGAGGGATTCCTGACAGAGTTTGAAGTTTATTATAAAGAAAAATTGCTAGGAAATATTCAACTGCAGGTTCCGGGGAATCATAATGTAAAAAATGCGTTGGGAGTTATAGCATTGTGTCATGAGTTGGAAGTTGGATTTGAATCCATTCAAAAGGGACTTTTAAATTTTACCGGCGTGAGAAGACGTTTTGAAATTAAGGGAACCTTTAATGATATTTTGGTAATTGATGATTACGCCCATCATCCAACAGAAATTTCCGCCACTCTGCAGGCAATTAAGAATGGGTGGAAAAATCCGCTGGTATCCGTGTTACAACCCCATTTATACAGCCGTACAAGAGACTTTTTTGAAGAATTCGCACGGGCTTTATTGATAAGTGAGACCATTGTTGTCACCGATGTGTATCCTGCACGGGAGAAACCCATTGAAGGTATTACCGGAAAACTTATTGCCGATGCAGCCAAAAAACTGGGGCATCACAAAGTTTTCTGGATTGAAGATAAAAATCAGATTCACAACCTGCTGAAGGAAATAGTTTTCCCGGGGGATATTATCATAACCATGGGTGCGGGTGACATTTGGAAAATTTGTGATCAATATGTGGAATATTTACAACAGTACCACACAACGGTAAAAAACTGAATTGGAAGAAATTGAACTATTGAAATCTAAAATCAAAGGTGCTCTGCTATTGGACGAACCGATGTCGAGTCATACATCCTATGGAATTGGCGGTGCTGCAATGGCATTCCTCACACCGAAGGATGAAGATGATTTATCGGAAACATTGAAATTCGCCCACACACACAATCTGCCTGTATTCTTCATGGGTTCCGGTTCAAATCTGCTGGTGAGTGACGATGGGTTTGAAGGATTTGTCATTAGTCTCCATAAAACATTCAAAACAATAACAATTGATGAAACTCATGTTTATGCTGAAACCGGTACGATGCTTGGCAAACTGGTGAAGGAATGCATGAAGAATAATTTAACCGGAATAGAAAGTATGATCGGGGTTCCCGGTACTCTTGGCGGCGCAATTAAGATGAATGCCGGCGCTTACGGAAAGGAAATATCCAACAGTCTCACACAATTTTCTGTCATGACACTGGAGGGTACCAAAAAAACATACAAACAGGGCGATATCACGTTTGACTACCGGCACTCATCAATTCCTGACATTGAAATAATTTTGTCAGCAGAATTTGAGTTTAAAAAAGGAAATCCTGAGGAAATTCAGGTCTTAAGAACCAAAGCAAGTCAAAGCCGAAAAACGACCCAACCTCTGCGCTTTCGTTCATCGGGAAGCGTCTTTAAAAATCCGTCAAAGGAGTTGGCAGCCGGGTATCTTATCGATCAAGTAGGCCTGAAAGGCACCAAAAAAGGGGGTGCAGAAATTTCCACAAAGCACGCCAACTTTTTTATCAATCACGGAGGCGCCACAGCAGGAGATATTTCGTGGCTCATCAAGCGGGCAAGGTCTGCGGTTTTGGAAAAATTTGAGATCCACTTAGAATTAGAAGTTAAAACACTGGGTTTCCGGGAAGGATATTTCAATGCCTAAGAAAAAACTGAAAATAAAAAATTATTTGAAAAAATTAAAACCACTTTTGATCGGATTGGGCTATACTTCACTCTTTGTACTTCTCTTTGCATTTATTGGCTCATCGTTCTGGTGGGCGAAAAAAATTGATCATCTCCATCTTGAAAATATTACAGTTCGCGGTAATGATTATCTTAATAGAGATCAAATCATTGAAACGTCCATAATTCCCAAATATCCCAACCTTCTTAATCTAAATATCAACACAATTCAGGAAAGTATTGAAAATCATCCATTCATAAAGAGCGCAATCGTCAGCAGGGAATTCCCCTCTGCCATGAACATAGATGTGGTTGAAAGATTGCCGCTGGCATATATCAACAATGCATCACAAATGTATCTTGTGGACAGCGAAGGCATTGTTCTCCCTGTGAGGAAGGGTCAATTCGACTTTGATGTTCCCATACTTTCCGGATTTAATTCTGATAAAAATTTGTATCCAATCGGCAACAGGTCGCTGTCGCAGAAAGTCCTTGAAGCAATCTCCTTTTTAACTGAAATAAAAAATAACCATTCAGATCTTTACAACGATTTATCTGAAGTACAAATCAGCGCAGTTGATGAATACATCCTGTGTCTTTCAAAGTATCCCACCAAAATTTATCTTGGAGTTAATGCAATCTCAAATCAGCTGAGTATTCTTCACGAATTTTCTGTTATGCTCAATAACAAACGGTCGCTTCACGATTTTCATTATGTGGATTTAAGATACAAAAATCAAGTAATTGTCAAAGAAAGGGTTTAGGATGGGACAAGATAAGCATATATCAGTAGGACTTGACATTGGAACCACAAAGGTCTGTTGTGTTATTGGTCAACATTCTGATAAAGATTCCGATCTCAAACTGTTAGCCGTTGGGACATCACGGTCTTCCGGCATGAGAACAGGAAAGGTTATTAACATAGATGAAACGGTAAATGCTATTATCACCGCTGTTCAGGATGCGGAAAAGATGGCTAACGTAAAAGTGGACAATGCTTTTGTTGGAATTTCCGGGGATCATGTTCGGGGAATTAACACTCAGGGTGCTATTGCTGTTACGAAAAATGGGCACCACATTGTGAACCAGCACGAAATTACAGGCGCAGACATTACCCGGGTGCTGGAAATGTCTAAAGCCATTTCACTCCCAATGGACAGGGATATCCTGCACATCCTCCCTAAGGAATATGTAGTTGATGACCAGGGGGGAATCAAGGATCCGCTGGGTATGTCCGGCAGGCGGCTCGAGGCAAAAGTCCACCTGATCACCGGCGGCGTGGCTGCCTCTAAAAATATTATTAAATGCGCCGAAGAGGCGGGCATAGCAGTCAATGCGCTCATCTTTCAGCCCCTTGCTGCAGCAACATCTACCCTTGAATCCCACGAAAAGGAATTGGGCGTTGTGCTTGTGGATATCGGCGGCGGAACCACCGATGTGGCAGTTTTTTTTGACGGCTCAATTCAGCACTCCGCCGTGATTAATCTCGCGGGATACAGCATTACCAATGATATCGCCATGCTTTTAAAACGGTCAATTGATGATGCGGAAGAAATCAAAATTAAATTCGCGTCGGCGAAAGCATCCATGGCATCAACCGATTTGGAAATTGAACTTCCATCCGGTTCTAATGGATCGACTCACGCAATTTCCGAACACGAAGTTTCCCGTTATGCTGAAGCGCGGATGATGGAAATTCTCAAACTCGTTAAACGGGAAATTAACCGCGCTGATGTGAAAAATTTAGTGTCATTCGGTGTTGTGGTGACGGGCGGCGGCGCTTTGATGAAAAACATTGTTAGTCTTGCGGAAGAAATTTTTGAAGCGCCCGTTAAAATCGGTTATCCAAAAGGGGCGAGCGGTGTGAATGATATTGCCGCCAGCCCCATTTATTCCACTGCCGTAGGACTGATACAATACGGTCCTACCGTGGAAAAAGAATTCAATCTTGGAACAGAGAGAGAATCCATGGCAAATCATATGGTTCAGAGAGTAAAACAGTGGTTTGAAACATTGTTTTAAGGAAACCACTAATCGTCAATCAATAAAGTAGGAGGGCACCAAAAGATGCTGTTTGAATTTGATAACTTAGGAGACCAGAAAGCTAAAATAAAGGTAGTGGGCGTAGGTGGCGCCGGCGGAAATGCCATTAACAGAATGATTGCATCGGGACTTGGCGGCGTTGAATTTATTGCTATCAACACCGATGCGCAGGATTTGGACAATAACAAATCCGAAATAAAGATTCAAATCGGGAAAAACTTAACCAAAGGATTGGGCGCCGGCGCAAAAGCGGAGATTGGTAGAGAAGCCATCGAATCGGAAAAAGACGCCGTTGTGAATGTCCTCGATGATGCGGATATGGTATTCGTCACCGCAGGCATGGGC
>CAYXUG010000034.1:0-23287 GCA_964468655.1 uncultured bacterium
TCGCGCTGTCATTTCCTGCTCTTCGGCTACAGCCATAGCACGGCGAGTTTCTGCTGTCATTCACCTTGTCCCTGATGTCCAGGAAGACGGAGGCGTTGGTGACGCTGGGATCGTTGAGAAAGACGTAGATAACGCCTTCCTGCGTTACCACAAATATGCGGTTCGTGTTGTCGGGAGAGTGTTGAAGATCAACAGGGCGGTCGAAGGACTGCCCCGGAAAAGCTATCTCGAGCTCATACCCTTCGGCAAATGCAAAGCTGAAGAGAATGGTGACATAAAGAAGTATAGTGAAGCCACGGTGCCTCATTACACTCAGGTACTCCAACTCACTTGAGTAGGACCATTTTTCTGGCCACTAACTGTTTTTCACTGGTTAACTTACAAATATAGATACCACTGGCATTGGCGCTTGCATCCCATTTTACAGTATGCGCGCCACCCATCATCCTATCACTTACCAGTTCCACGATTTCCTGTCCAAGTAAATCGTAAACCGTAAGCGTCACATCTGATTCTTCAGGAAGATCAAACCGAATTGTGGTAATCGGATTAAACGGGTTCGGGTAGTTTTGGGAAAGTGAGAAGTGTTCAGGTGTACCTGTACTTCTGTAAAGCGTGAGACGTTCCGTTGGTTCTGATATTTTAACCGTCCCAGTTTCACTCAAACCATATTCAACCCCGGTCATCTCATCCACTAGAACCCACTCATTAGATGGCAGTTTTCTGTCCCATTCTCCCTGCGCCAGTGAAACAACCAACGGCCATTGACTGTTCTGAACCAATATCTGTCCGCCCGCATCAGTTACTTTCAAATCTCCTTCAAAACGGACATCAAAACCACCTGAAGGCGGAACCGGTGGTAACGAATTTGATAGATTAACATCTTCATCATGCGGAACACCAGCATATAAATCATTACTGAATCCAACTGAATTTGTAAATGTGATTACATTCGAATTCAAAGGAGTACCTGCCATGCTAGAAATTCTAGCTCGTGCTGAAGCGTCCAATGTGATGGTACCTGCTGCGTTGGCACGAATCCAATAACCGAGACCGGGATCAATGGTACTGCTGTTGTAATAGGCACCGTTGTAGCCATATGTCGTTCCACCAATAATAATATTACCGGGATCATCAATATTGTTAACAACATAACTGGGACCTGCAATCATATTCCACCCTTCAGTCAGAGCCAGTGAAATACTGCTGAAATCATAACCGGTGATAGTATTTGATCCAGCATCTGAAAACCTTAGCCAGTACCCTCCACCTTCAGCCAACTCACTGGCAGATTGATAAGCGCCATTATACAGGTAAAGTGTACCATTGATGGCGTTGGGAAAGAGTGTCTGGTAGCTTGCATCCTCAACTGTCAGTGGTAATCCGATCATATTCCAACCGGCAAGGTTCGCCATTGCCATTTCGATAGTTAAGCGGTGTGTGATGGTAAAACTGGTCAAAGCAGAATTATCAACCGTTAAACTATTCTCCACTTTCATATTTGCAGAAACAAACATTCCGAATACATCTTCTAGGATGAAACTTCCCTGGTCATATAAAGAGTTCGGGTCCCAACTGAATGTTACAGAAGAAGCGCCGCTATCCCATTGTACACTTATATTCCAGACAATTTCTTCAACTATTGTCGGGCGAAAATCATCATAATATAAATCACCTTCCTGGGATAAAGCTGCGTCAAATCCTTCCGGAGGGAATGGTGGATGATAGTTATCCATACCCTCATCAAAACCGTCAGTTGCAAAGGGACTGGAACCAAAACTGAGATTTATAACACCTCCCAAATTATCCGATACTGATAAACCTGTAGCAAAATCAAACATCCCTGAACCCGTGATGATGTCTTCTTGATAACCGAGTATCAATTGATAATCATCAGAATACATGGAACCAACACCGATAAATGAATATTCCTCCTGCATATCGAAATCATCTTGAGTGATCCCTGTTTCTTCATAGACCCTGACAAACAATGTATCCGTGCCACTGAAGTATGGAACATTGAAAACTCCTGTTTGTTCTATGATTTCACCTAATTCGCCACCGCTTACATGAAGGAGTGTCCCCTCCCAATCTTCTGACATGGATCCTGAAACTGTTAATGCTGCAGGATCGGGGATTTCATTTCCGATGGACTCAAGAATATAATTGAAATCCACAATTTCGGTAGTTGTGTAATATTGATCAACAATACCCACAACCAGGAGAGAATCACCCCGGTTGATTGAAGGATCAAGAAGTCCATACGCAAACAAATTTAATCCGCGTCCAGATTGATCCTGAATGTATGCTCTTGTATTGGAGTCATCCGTTACACCTGAACCGATTGTAACCACTCCAGCTACTGTTACGACACTACCCACATAGGAGGATGAATTGGTCTGAATGTCATAAATGGAAACCGTTTCTGTCATTGAACCTACTGGAATATCAAAGAGTGAAGACTCAGAAGTCTCCCCGGCTTGATCAGTTGCTACAACCTTAAACTGAAGCATAACATTCCCTACATCAGGTGTAATGTAGCCAACATATCCTTCATCCAATTCCATTTCAGTTGACTGATTTAAAATACCTCCTGTCCCGTATTGCAGTTCTACGGATGCAATATCGCCAGCTCCGTCCGGATCGGTGACATCAGAATAAATTTCAATTTCAGTTCCATTAAAAACAAGTGCAGGTGTCCAGGTTACGTTTGAGATTACTGGCCCTGATGTGGTTTGTAAGATATCATCCATATATCGTGGATTAATTCCAAATTCACTGAAAGCATAATCAACAACACCTACAATTGATGAAAAAAAGGCACTCATTGAGGGGTTGGGAAAATCATCCATAGGATCGAACATACCACCATCGATTTGACAGGGTAAACCGGAAGCATCCTCTACATACCATTCACCAAATTCATTTGCTTCTGCCACCACAGTTACATCAGAAATTCTCACCAGCATCCCTTCCAGCGGTTCGCCTGTTGCGGAACATCCACCAGACAATTGATCTGTTGTTATGTCTAATGGTGTTATTCCATTACCAGTTGACAAAATTTGAAAATTGGTGACACTTAGCAATTCAGTAAAACCATTATATTCTTCCACCAATGCAGTAAGTGTTATCTCATCACCCTCAATTGGATTAACTGAAGTATCATATACATAAACTCCGCCCCATTCTGTTGCTTCTGGATCCTGAATATAAAAATTTGGATATGAGCCGGGCTTCACACCACTGACCACACCGGTGACGATGACCCCATCCCCATCATAGGGCGAGGGATAACAGTCTGTTCCGTCTCCCTGGTTTGTTGTATTATATTGGATATCAGATATTGGAATTTCCTCAGGTTCGGTATATGTATTAATTTCTCCGGGTGAAGAATCAAGAACAGACCATTCAGATTCTTCAAGTCCGATCCTTCCAATAGACTTACCTTCGCCACTTTCAGGATTACTTGTTTCAATGGCTACTTCCATGGGATTTCCATCTGTATCATTCATTGCTCCTTCATAAGAGACAGCATTAACAATGATGCCGTTTACCCTTAACTGAATTCCGTCCGGAGCACCGTTCTGTATCCCATTTGTTGTAAATTCTACGAGGTCTACATTTGCTACATTTTCTGAACCGACAACGAAATACCCATAACCCTGATTCTCATCGGATAACGTTATACTTCCTAGATCAATTGTATCATAAATTGACCCGCTATTTCCATTTACAAGTTCAACAACAACATTTGAATAAGTACCGGCCGGACCTGCAATTTCCAAAAATTCTTCAGAATCTGTACTGGGTTGATCATAGTCAATTTCATTAACATATAAAACATCTGTCTGAGGAAATTCCAAGGCACCTTCATCAATCCACTGAGCAATTAAATTAATCTGCGCATCTGAAAGATCGGGATTGTTCCCAGGCGGCATGGAGCCACTTTCAACCATTTGCCACAAGATACTTGCAGCATGATTGAAAGGAACCACTACCGGGCCGCTATTGCCACCATTCATGAGCCAATCATAAGATTCCAGAGACAATCCAGAATTGTGGCCATAAACATGACAATTAGTACAACTACTATTGAAAATGGGTTGAATTTCGCTGTTATAGTCAACCTGACTGACAGCAAAAACACTCATTAGAACAATAAAACAAAAAACTAAATTGTGGTATTTTGACATGATCTTACCTCCTCGGCAATATTTTTCACGATAGTTTATTTAACAATAATAATTCTAACCTCCCCGAAATGGTATTGAATTAGAACTTCGTTACCAAAAAGTTAGAAATTATATATGTAAAACGCATGAATTTTCTTTTTTCCTCAAATCATTGCTTCATTGATTTGATATTACGATATCTCCATCAGTGTTTACCCTTATCCAGTATGCTTTTCCGGGATGGAGTGAATCCGACTGTACATAAGTGCCTTCATAACCAAAAACAGTATTTTCAACTATAATGCCGCCCAAATCTTCGATGTCTGAAACAGCCACTGCAGTGGTGATTCCCGAGATAAGATTCCACCCTTCAATGAGATAGATGGTTAAACTGTTTATTGCCATTCCTGAAATTGTTGAACTGCCTGAATACGGCATTCTTACCCAATACCCAATTCCCGGCTCGAGATTTGCTGCATTATAATAAGATCCGCTGTAACCATACAATGTCCCAGCGACAGCATTCGGAAAGAGCACCTGGTAATCACTGTTCTCCATATTTAAGGAGAGTCCAACTAAAACCCACCCATCATTATAGGAATAAGTGAACACAATCTCCTCATTCCCCCCTCCAAAGTTTACCTCTCCGGGTGTTCCCATATCTCCATCGCCGTAGGGTGTTGTTGATTCCACCCAGTTTGAACCATTTTCGTTAGGCAGTGCAATATCAAGCAGAGCCATGGATGCGCCGTTGGGATCGGGAAATGTGGCACCGTCATCATACTCAACTCTATCCATTTCAGTAACTCCATCAGATGAAAAAATAACAATTTCATCATCGCTGTTTCCTAAGGTAAACCCGCTGTATTCATAATCTACATTTACTCCGCCATTAGTAGCAAAATCAGCATTTCTTCCACATACAAAGGATTGACCGGGTAATACAATTAATCCCCCACTATTATCAATTGTATGGTTGTCTGATCCATTATCTGATATTATCCAGCCATTAATATCAATATTGCTACCCCCCGAATTGTAAATCTCAAACCATTCTCCATTTGCATCTGAAACTGAACTTGGATTCTGCATTATTTCTGTTATTATAATCTCTGAAGATGTAGAAAATGGTATGATACTAAAATAAGCATTGCTTGCATCAAAAACATCATTGCTCTGACTGCCTGAGATTTTGATAGTGTAGTTATTGTCAACAGTCTGGGATATCGGAATTGCCCATTCATAGCTTCCATCATTATCAGTGGCAGCTGTTAGGGTAGAGGACAGTGCATTGCCCTGGTACAGCTCTATAATTACATCTTCATCAAGATTTATTGAAGACCAGAAGATATTATGAGTTGTTCCCTGCATCCATAATTCACCGCCATTTGGAGAGTCTATAATAATTACCGGTGCGCTAGAATAAACAGAATTGGGAAAGCCTGGTGTTCCACCAAGTATTGTGCTTGCCAGCCAATTAGTCCCTATTGTATTATCTGAATAGGGGTCAATTAATTCCAATGATGGCCCATTACCGTTAGGCTCTGATGGAAACGGCGAGGATGTATCATAAATCAGCTCATTTGCTGTATAACCATCACTGTTTATAAGTTTTAAAATCTCACCACTGTTACCGAGGTTACCATACGTCCACTCAATACTTCCAGGATATGTATCTCCATTCTTTGAAAGAAGAAGGTATTCTCCTGATTCAAGGGAGATCTCCTCACCAAAAAAGTGTGACAATCCTTCTGTAAAATGGTATCCAAACAGATCCACAGAAAACGATTCAGCATTAAACAGCTCAATAAATTCATAGTCATTGTCAGACCCCTGCTGCGATGAAGGATTATAGTGAATTTCATTTATTTTAATATTATAGGCGGGCTCTGGTGGCTCGGTGAACCATATCCTCCGGGCAAGGGTTGAATCTAATACGAATGGATTGGGTTTATTATCCTGAAACTCTGCAATTGTATAGGTTCTGTTGTATTCACTTACATCTACTGCATCCTGATAGTGCCACTGTTTCATGGTGTTTTTCTGCAGGGTGAAGAAGATGTAACTTGCTGAATCCTGATACATTGCGTAGAAATAGAAAACTGACCGAGCTGCATTCCCTTTATGGTCCTCTCTTGGCTCAAATTTATCAGGTGTGTCGTTTTCCTTCTCGCTGTATTCGTCTATGTTTTCGGTGGGAATGTCAGGTTGGTCATAATTCAGTCTAAACCATACATCTGTTTTATTGTCATCAATATCGTAGTAGGGCGCATTGCTTCTTGAGGAATTAACTACTGCTCTTACTGGATATAGATGATGCATATCGCTTTTCATGGGCTCAACATCCGCACCCATGCTTTGGGGATAGGTATGTTCCGCATTAATGCCCTGATTGTAGGCATCAGTAGAAGGGTCAGCGCTTGTATCCAGTGTGATAGTATAACCAGTATAAACACAGGTTAGTTGGTTATTTTCCTGTAGATCAATGACTGAGTATAATGTGTCTTTAGCATGCTCCCAGCTTAGGACTTCTGCTGGTTTATAATTTTCAACAACAAATTCAAGTAGCTCATTCCCCATCATGCCCTCGCCAATAACAGTCTGGGAATAACCAGTAGAAATAATTAAACCTAATAAAAGACTTTTTCGCATAAATTACTTACCTGAGATTAATTGAAAGTTAAGATGAAATGAAAGAACGAGAAACAGTTACTTGAGAGAAAATAGTTATCAGCAATTACAGTCTCCATTGAAGTGATAGTTAATATCCTAATTTGGAAAAACGATATCTCCATCAGTGTTTGCCCTTATCCAGTATGCTTTTCCGGGATGGAGTGAATCCGACTGTACATAAGTGCCTTCATAAGTAAAAACAGTATTTTCAACTATAATGCCACCCAAGTCTTCGATGTCTGAAGCAGCCACTGCAGTGGTCATTCCTGAGATAAGATTCCACCCTTCAAAGAGATAGATGGTTAAACTGCTTATTGCCATTCCTGAAATTGTTGAACTGCCGGGATAGGGCATTCTCAGCCAATACCCGTTTCCCTCTTCAAGAGTTGTAGAATTAAAATAAAATCCATTGTAACCATACAGTGTACCTTCGATAGCATCCGGGAAGAGTACCTGGTAATCACTGTTCTCCACATTTAAGGAGAGCCCCAGTAAAGCCCACCCATCATCATATGAATAAGTGAACTCAATCTCCTCATTCCCTCCTTCAAAGTTTACTTCTCCGGGTGTCCCCATGTCCCCATCGCCGTAGGGTGTTGTTGATTCCACCCAGTTTGAACCATTTTCGTTAGGCAGTGCAATATCAAGTAAAGCCATGGATGCGCCGTTGGGATCGGGGAATGTTGCGCCGTTGTCATACATCACTCTGTCAACTTCATTCCCCAATTCATCCAGCAAAATAACTTCATCTGATGCATTGCCTAATGTCATTTCATCACCATAAACATAATCAACTGTCAACCCTCCGTTTAATGCCGGATCACCATTTCTGCCAAAGACAAAATAATCTGCAGTTTGTAACAATACGGGATCCGAACCGGAAACAAGATGTGTATCAACATCCTGATCTTTGATTGTCCAATTTCGTAGATCAATTGCACTTTGCCCGGCATTGTAAATTTCGAACCATTCACCATTCACATCTGATACCGAAGAAGGATTCTGCATTATTTCATTGATGACAATAGAATAAGAAGACTCTCCCGGAAACTGAAAAGAACCTACAACAGGAATATGGTCAGATGCTTCCGCCAGAGCATCAGCAACATTCTGCGGTACTGCAGTGTTGGTTCCGGAGTTAATTGCACTATTGAAATGATTGCCATCGTTACCTATAGCTGTGTAAGAACCATTAACGTAATTCATATCATTCTGGTTTTGAATTTGATCAGATACCAATATGAAATCGAAACGATCATCCATGCCTCCCATCTCGTATGTGGTTGCTTGCGTGTGTACATCAGAAAAAGATGGATTATTATGCCATTCACCAATTTCATTGATGGGGTCAAATACCCTGCCGTTGTTATCGGACTGGGATTCAGTTAACCTTTGAAACGCCCCCTCGCTGGCGCCATATACATTTAAATCGCCCAGTACCATAAAATATGTCGTTGAGGAAAGGCTGTTCAGGTGATTTCTTAAATAATTTGCTTCAGATTCCCTTTCAGCTTCATCACTTGGATCATTCCCCGCTTTCAGGTGAACCCCTAATAACCGGAATTCTGTCTCTGTCTGGGGATTCATCATAACAAATTGGATAGCGTCCCTCTGACCAAATTGATTGGTCGTATTTACCACACTCGTAGAAAGAAATGTGACAACACCTGATTTGTAAAATAATGCAATATCGGCATCCACATTTGCTTGATCTGTGAACGTGGCGCCCATATAAAGACCGGGATCGTTGTAATTGAGTACATCCGATAGAAAATTGCTGTATCCTGTCCAACCGTGGATTTCCTCAGCAACAATGATATCCGCATTTACATATTCGATGACTGTTCTTAAATCATCCTCCCGTTCATTGTCAGCACTATTATTCCCCTGAAAATTGAGGACGTTGTAAGTCATAATGACAATTGTGGATTGACCAAATATTGCCAAAGGCAGCAATAACAAAATGGTTGATACTATTTCTCTCTTCATTCTCTCACAAGACTCATTAAATAATTGTAAAACATAACCCGTTTCAACAAAGTTCTCTTCCCATAAAATTACTGGATTTTCTCCAATGTTGCCGACATTATTTTAATAAACTTGTTGATAGTGTGACCTACATCAATAATGGGAAATGAGAGGATGAAACTATTCTACTACACCGGAAGCGTAAACAAATTTAAATCCTTCCTCTACCAATTTGGGCAATTCTGTTTTTAGTGCGTGAAGTGTCAATTCTTTGTTGTGAGCGATACCAATGGCCAATTCGTCCCTTCGTGCTTTCTCTTTCAATTTGTTCAATTGTTCATAAATAATTTCCATTTTATCTTCATAATCCAAAAAAATAGACCTCTCTGCAACACGTACATTTGCATTTTCCATGATTTCAACTACCACCGATTTGGGAGTGGTGCGACTGTCCACGAAATACTTTCCTTCACCTTTAAGAAAATCTGCCACTGCCTGAATTAAAAATCTGCTTTCTGTCGCTGCTGACCCCTGATGATTATTCATTCCAGCTGCTGCGGGGATTTCATCAAATGCTTTTGACATTCTTGACATTATTTCTGAATAAGTATGACTTCTTTTAAGAATAAAATTTTCCTCACCTTTTAGCCGTTTTTTAGATTCCATGGGGAAATGGACGATCACTTCAAATCCTCTTTCAGTGGCTAGCTTTCCAACTTTTTTGGAATAACTGTGTCCGGGAATTATTGAATACGTTAACGGAATATCCAATTCGAGGAACCCTTTTGTTACTTTATTCATATTGTACCCGAAATCATCCACTATAATACAGATTTGGCCTGCGAATGTATTCAGATCGGGCTCTAAATACAATTCAATGAAATGGTGATTTTTATGAGATAACTTAAATCTTTCTTTCCTATCGCTTGACGGTTCTTCTAAATTACTTATGTTTACTTCATAATCGTTCAAAACTTTTTTAATCTGCTGATAGTAATCTGCCAATTCAAATTTGCGGTGGTATTTGTAGTAAATAGCAGCATAAGGTTTGGTTTTCTCCACATTATCAAACGTTAGACCATCAACAATTTCTAATACTTTAAATTCTGTCAGTTTTTGTATAATAGTTTGATCTTCTCTTTTTTCTCCCTCCACATCTCCCTTCTTGATTGCATGTTTATAAAATAAAAATCCTGCCACCGCTATAATTAAAAGGATTACAGTTTTTTGAATGAATTTCTTAACCAAATGACTGGATGACGTTAAAAGGAATGGATAAAAGGATAAGACTTGGTAGAGTCAATTTCTATGGAAGACCCACAGACAAATTGAACAGGTGCGGAATCCCCAGTTGATGCGAACCTACCTCTAAACCATAACTTAGCTCAAACCTTCGCCAGGAAAATTCTATTCCGGTTGAAACGGAAGAAACTTCCTCTGAAATCCGGGTTCCAACAGACCACCGTAAACTACCTGCTTCTATCTCGCCCGAAAGTCTAACCACATTTCCATGGAATGATGAATTTTCAACCCCAAGATTTATCCATGAAACGATACTTCCGAAATAATCATTCTTCATTTCTGTAGTTTTTACAGTGACCCCGGAAAAAAAAGAAGTTGGCAGATCAGGGATAATCAGGTTAAATGCATTCATAGCGCCTACATTCAATAGTGAAACACCAAATTGCAGTCTGTCATTGATGAGGGAAAACCAACCACCCAAATCTATCGCCACTCCGCTTGAGGAATAAGTATAGGTTTCCATATAGATAAATCGGAGCGTGCCTCCCATTCTCAGGCGATCACGTCCGCCTCCCCAACTGACTTCCAGAGATGTTCCGGAAGCAGCAAATTCACCCAGCGCATCATCCGTGGGAGTGGTTGTGCGATATTCCAAATCTGCGATTTTCTGCTGTCTCAACCGCCATCCGATAGTCCCCCCAAATCCGGGATGTGTAAGAAGAAAATTCATTCCTTTCATATCTGCAAACCATGAGCCGTAACTGAATGACATTCTCATTCCGTCCACACTCGAAGCTAACAATGCAGGATTCCCCATACTCAGTAAGGCATCCCCGGAGATTGATGGCGTCATGCCACCCAGCGCCATTTCTCTCGGATTTGTGGGCATGGTTAAAAATGTAGTCCCAATGGCGTAACCATTGGAACCGATTAGCAACGCAGTTAAAAGTATTTTGAATTTATTCATAACAATCATCAAAAAGTGAAGACATACGTAAAAATATGTGAAATTCCTTCTCCGCCCTTTCCGAGGCGGACTGCGTAATCTACATAAGCATCATTTCTGTTGAAAAGAGAATAATTTAATCCCGCTCCGACAGCCGGAACGAAATCATTGAGACCACCGCGGATAAACACATTTTCAATTGGTTCATATTCACCGCCGAACATAATTCGATGATCCACAACAGACCCGGAATTACCGGATAATATGACATAATCCACCGAAAAATTGAAACTTTTTGGATGATAGATAATACCTGTTTTTACCTGCATGGGAAATCTATCCTGATAGTTTTGACCCGATTCCTCGTACACTTCATCTGTGTTCCAGTTGTACGCAGTGTTGTAATCCTGCAGCACAAATCCAACATCGAAATTTTTAAATCCCTTGTACATCAAGCCTACATCAAACCCGGTACCCCTGCTTTTTCCCTTAGCATCTGCACTGGGATGTGGAATAGACTGAAACACCACTTTAACATTGACACCGACACCGAGATTTTTCACAAACTGGTTGGCAAAACTGATGAATATTGCATTTTCTGATGTTGAAAAAGTTTCTGTATGGTGACCGGAATTGTCTCTGCCATCAATCCCCTGCACGCCGCTATTGACAAACGCCAGACTCAAACCTGCTGTCGGCGGGAGTTGAAACGAAACATTCACCGAAGCCAGAAAACGGTCGAGGGGCATAACGTGATGCAGAACTGAAAGTTGTCTTTTTTCAAGAAAAACAACAGATGCCGGATTGTGGTAACCTGCAAATCCCCTGTCCACTGATGCTGTCATTGCGTTCCCCATGGCAAGAGAGCGGGCTGAAGTACCAAGGCGCAGAAACGAACCGGCGAATCCACCAATATCTCCTGCTATCGACAAGGTTGAAAGTAGTATCAGACAGATATAAATATATCGACTCATTTCAGTACAGCCACTTTTACCCAATGGTCTTCGTTGTCATAAAAAATATTGCAGAAATAGGGACCATTCGCTACTATATTTCCTGCATTGTCCCTGCCGTCCCATTTTAAAGTACCTTCACCTTTACCTTTCCAATAATCAAATGAACGAACCTTCTCCATGGCAAAATTGAAAATATTAATTTTTATCAGATTGGACCGTTTAATGTTGGTATGAAACTTTACAAATCCTTCACCATCCAACTGGCAAACCTGATTTGGGGAAAAAGGATTTGGATATGCATATACCATTTGAGGGTCAATATTTGTTCTATAAATATGCCAATAATCGGATTGATTTGGATCTGAATTTCGGGCTAGTCCATCACATGTTCCAATCCAAAGTGTTCCTTCATTGTAATATTCTCGAAAATCATGCATTGCCGAGTAAACAACATTGCCAAGAATTTCATCATCATTTTCATCGTCCACTGCTGGATTGTATTTCGCAAAGTTCACGCCATCATTGGACCGCCAAAGACCCGAGGCAGACGCCACATAAACAATACTGTCATGAGCAAATAAGTTGTACCCTCTTTCTCCTCCTAACTGTTCCACTGAATACCATGTCAGTCCATCATCAGGCGTGTAACTGATTCCGTTTATTTCTCCTTCTTCATCTGCTCTCAGGGTAACTGCCCAGATTTTTCGCTGGTTTCCGACAGACTGTTTCGCCATGGCTACTACCCAGTTCCCGGAAATTCCTGAAACGGGATAGGAATAGTGGTACCAGTCTATGCATCCGTCACTGTAAACAATTCCTTTATTGATTCCATCGGCAGTACCGACCCAAACCGTATCGTTGTATGCAATGACCGAAAACACTCTGTGGTTACGGTTACCACCCTGTGCCGGCTCCTGGGAGTTAAGTTTATAATCAGGATATTCATCTCCACAGAGAAATTCCGACATGTCATCTTCAGGCAGTGGAACTCTCTCCCAACCTGCTGAAATGTTGCTTCTGTCTAATCTCCTGAATCCGCCGTAAAAACTGGCAATCCAAAAATAGCTGTCATCAACTGCAATGTCGTAGGTGACATTCCCAATCTCCAATGTAATGGGAAAAGCCCTAAGTGTATCGCCGTACCAGACAAAACTTGTATCTGATGAACTATCTTTCGGCTGTTCAAAATAGGTCCATGTTACCGATGAATCGCCGGCATTTGTGGTCAGATTTAACCCGGCGCCTGCAGGATTATTCTCTTTAACGGTAGCTGTAGATATTAACACACTATTTCCGCTGACTGCAATTCCTGATGTGCCTCCTTCAGGGAGTCGAGATGTTTCACTGGTATCTATGGAATTGGTGGTCAAAAAAGTTTCAATGGTTGTACTGTCCCGGAGTACTGACAAACCTTCTCCCGTTCCGAGCCAAACAGCGCTGTCACCCTGAGCTTTTATTTCTATGACTACATTACTTTGGAGACCTGATTCTGTATTATCATCAGATGAACTTCTGCTCAAATCATACCTCCCTGGAAATAAAATCTGACCTTGAGCAATAACGCTAAACAAAATAATAATTAATAATTTAGACATCATTCCTCGAGAATCAATACCAAGTGCGAAATTTCACTATAATCATCTTTGAAGTCTTGGACGCGAAACCCCCATTCAATTAAACCTGTTTTTGCATACCACGGAAAGTTTATTCTAACTGTATAGACACTATCTCCTTCGGCAACATCGCCGTGTAAATCTTCATCTCCATCATCGAATAAATAAATGTAATTCCCATTATTAAGCATTGTATCAGGTTCAACATGTCTTGAATTAAATCCTACCCATTTAATATCATTCATTCCATTGGGATCGTAAACTTTTGCTCTAATGTCTTTTATGATGGAAAAACCTGAGTCAGGTAAAACAAGAGTGTCTGGAGCATCAACCCACATAAAATTAGGTATCAAATTCTGGAGCCCAAAGGAATCCGCCAAAGTATAAATCATATTATTTCTGTAATATGCATAAACCTCAAGATAAACCTGCCCTGTATCTTCATATGTAATTGTATTTGTATCACTGAGTGTACTGAGCCCAACCTTTCGAGAATATTTGTTGTCACCAGCAAGGATATCACCAAAATTTCCACTGTCATATAGAGAAGTGTCGTCAGGGGCATCGTGGGAAAATCCGTTTTTTCCGTACCACAAAAGATGAACAGAATCCAAAGTTACACCGTTAAACGGATCTTTCAAATCAGCCGCTACGTATATTTCCGCCTCATCCTGCAGATAGCTGAAAGTAATTTTTTCAATGGGATCGGTCTCATCTTCAAATTGAACAGGAGTATCGCAGGATAGGAAAATCCCCGTCAAAATACTTAATATGGCAAATCTTTTCATGATATCGGTTTGCGAATTTAGGATTTGTGGATACGTCTCACAAACATAACGTTTCTTCAATTTTCGGTGTTATAAATATGATTCAATAAGAGCGTCCCTACTTCTTTTAAACTCTCCGGACTGCATTTATCAGGAGTATCCTTTTGGGTGTGCCAGTAATTTTCTCTTCCTCCCCGGTAGTCAAAATCAATAATATCAACAGATGGAATTCCGCCATTCCGGAATAAAATGACATGGTCATCTTCCACGGGCTGGCTCACCTTGTTTTTGAAGGATGATAATCCAAGCGATTCTGCCAGCATCCACAGTTCCTTCATGAGTTCAGGGGCCTGAATCATTGAGTTCATTTCCTGTGGAATTTTTAAATCCCTGTCGCCCACCATGTCAATCAAAATGCAGTAGCGGGGTAAGGCAGTTGGAATATTTCGCGTAAGATACCGTGAACCTATAAAAAAATTTTCCAATTCACCACTTTTCCCTGAATCTTCTCCATCCAAAAAAATAAGATCAACACCCACACTGGGAGAAAGTTCTGCAAAGGAATGTACCAATTCCAATAGTACCGCCACACCGCTTGCGCCGTCATTGGCGCCAAGGATGGGTTGATTTCTCAAATTTGGATCGGGATCCTTGTCCGCCCACGGTCTTGTATCCCAATGAGCAGCAATCCAGATTCTCTCCTTTTTATCCGGGTTGAATTGAGCGATAACATTTGTCATTTCCCACATGGCGCCGGTGTACGGGTCGGAATAAGGAAAAGACTGAATAATGACATTATCTGCAAATTTTGAAACAATGCCCTTAATATGCTGCAGTCCTTTTGAATGTCCAACTGATCCGGGATTTCTGGGACCAAATGAACATTGTTCCTCCAAATATCCAAACGCCCTCACTGAATCAAATTGTGGACTCTTTTGAGCAGTCAGCCATGACAAATTAACAATCACTAAAAGTAAAATAATTTTCTGCATCAGCCCTGAATGGAAATATTCACATCAAATCCAAAGTCCCTGAAAATGTTCTGACCCACATGAATAGATTCATTTTCTTTATACTGATACCAGATGCTTCCCGAAACTCTGCGCGTAAAAGTATATGTCATCCTAGGTGAAATACTCCACGCTTTGCTTGATTGAGTCATGGAAAATTCACCACCGGCAATGTTCCGTTCCCTTGTTTCAGTAACTGAATAATCAAAATTAAGTGTTAAATTAACCGTATTATCAAGATTAAAATCCCTGAAAAAGAAAATTGGGATTGTTAATCCTCCTCGGTGGTTGTAGCTCATACTGGCTGTCCATGTTTCATTTTGATTTATTTCTGTGCTGTTGATGCCACTGTGCTTGTTATTAATTTTTCTGTCGAAAGCGTATCTTCCTGTAAAACTGATTCCTTTTTTCATGGTCATGGAGATGCCTAAAACAGGTGAAAGGGATATTTGATAAACAGACTGCTGCAGGACATCATCCTGCTTTGACTCTGTCTGCTTTCCTGAAAAAGCATGATCCAAGGATGCAGATTGTGCAATAATTTTAATGAGAGGCCATTTTTCAACACCGCTCAATTTAAAATTCCACCGGAAGAATGGATACCCTGATGTACCGTCATCACCTATGGGTAAGAAATCCCTTGTTCTGGATTCTGTTGTCACATTATTTCCACTGACACTTGTCTGGTACGTTTCCATAAAATCTAATTGAGTAGAAATCCGACTGGTGAGATTTAAACCTGATCCTGCTGAGAAACTCCGTTCGAAATTTTGAGAACCAATATTTGTACCAACTTCATCACTGATTTTAAGCCCAAGGTCTTCTGACAAACCAAGCCGGTAGGGAATATCTGCGCTTCCCAGAACGCCTCTCAAATCCTCTGATGTTCTCCGGGAATAAGTTAAGTTTACAGGTTTAATTTTACTGACCATCGTATGAACAAACTTAAAAACACCTTCAAGGGGATTGTTCTTCACTTCCTTTTTTTCTTCTTGTTTCTGTTCTTTTCCACTTCCTGAGGATGAACGTCCTCCTCTCCGTCTCCCTGAAGAACTTCCCTTTCCTTTTGATGGTTCATAAACAGTCTCGATAATGGATTTTGGCGAAACACTCACGGATGATGAATACTCAATAATTGAAGTTATGGTAGCGCCTTCCTGAGTACTCTGAACCGGTTTAGCCCATTTGTAATTTACATTGTATTGTAAGGAAGGTTTAAACCAGCTTAGCATTTCAGGGCTAAATGTGGTTTTCAAATTTTCTGTTACATCTGTGATGATACCGGGTTTACCATTTTCAACTGCTTCCCGGAAATGTCCCCTGTGGCTGTCCATATCACTTTTTATTTCTTTGCTGTAATTGGTACTCAAATTTTCGAGAAATTTGTACTTTAAAGAAAAATTCCGTTTTAAACCAAGGTTATATTGACTTGTAAAATCACCCACTCTCGGGTCTTTTTCTGTTAACGATTCATTAATTCCGGCTTTCAATTCAAACGATTCCGGAGTGTAATATAAATGAGTTTCGCTCAACTTTTTCCCAAGCCAGGGGATAAAACCCATCCATTTAAGAGGTGATACATAATTATCCCTGTCAAATGAAAAACTATATTTTCCTTCTCCTCCGTATTTTTCCTCATTATTGCTTCTGTTAGCAACGCTGGAAGCCCATTTACGGGATGTATTAAAACTGAGTGTAATATTATCTATCGTATTTTTTAGATACCATTTGTCGGATTTCCCTGATTTGGAAAAGGATGTATTGAATGATAACGATTTACTTTTTGTCAGAACACTGTCAACAGGTGAATCCTGGCCAAGAAGAACATCAGTAGCGCTAGGATTATATTTTGGAGTTGTCAAATTATTGTTAAATGAAACCTTAAGGGGAACTTTAAATCCCCATGTCTGGGGCAGTATTTTTTCTGAATGAATAGTACTTGAAACAGTTATATTTTCTGTTGTATTCACCGGGTTGGGGCGTTCCTGCAGCTTATGAAAATCCGCACCCTTCAGGTTGTAGGTTAAGGTGGCATCAGCAAAATCAGCCAAATTCAATTTGGTTTGTAACCGAAATGCTCTGCCAATTTCCTTCCGGGCGCCAGATAATCTCAATTCATTTATCCACACCTCACCTTCAATCGTCTGTGTAGAATCAATATTTCTAACACCAACAATATAATATTCAATTCTGTCAAGCGCCGGTTCTCCGCGGATAAAATATTTTCTTAATGTTTCAGTTCCATCTGGATTTTTTTCTACATATACCCTTGAATTGTCTGAATAGGTAAATTGATCAAATTCATTTTTAAAATTAATGGATGTAGAATCTGCTATCTTTAAACTAACAAGGAATTGAAGATCAATATTCATTTCATTTTTATCCTGCCAACCTTTATACACGGGTTGACTGATTTCATAATAATTATCCCCGAAACCTAACTGCATGAAAAATTCAGCGCTTGTTTCCTGTTCACTAATATCCTCTCCTTTACCATAAACAAATAACTTCATTTTATCATATAATAGATAACTGCTGTTTTTGGTGACAATTTTTTTTGCTCTACCCTCATGGAGTGGTCTTAATTTTCTAAATTTCATTGAGAGAGACTGTTCTTTTAAAGTTATTCCCTGAATTTCATCATATTCACCTTCTACTCCATCGGGCGAGGAATATTCATCCGGATTATCTTCATTATTGATGACTGAAATCTCAAATACTTCATCCGGTTCGATCTCAATTGGTTGATCGTCCACCTCTCTATCTGTACCAAATGGACTCTCTTCAAATGAAATATTAAAAATACCTTCTTCAGTCCATTCATTCCCCACCAGTTCAATTTTGGCGATTCGAACTGTTTCACTGTCTTCAATCCCCGAAAGTCGCAATCTCATGTGTTGAATATTATCCCACGTATTATCACCGGAACAGCCGTTACAAGGCATAAAATCCTTTAAGGGAATGCGATACATTCTCCACCCCGTTGAAGTGTAACCTCCATTGTAATCTGCCCAGTCACTGCTGGCTTCGCTCAACTCAATCGAAAAGGTGAAGTAATCATTTTTCCAATCTAATACTGCATCACCATCGAGATCTTCCTTATCGGGATATAAAGCGCCTTCGATGGGTTTATCGGTGGTTCCATTCCCATCTGTCCCATTGATAAAGCGATAGGGTTCTGAATCCCAATTATTTTGATCACCGGCTCTTGCCTGATTTTGATCATAACTGAAATCGTCTCCATTTGGATCACCCGGATCAAGATCAGATCCAATATAAAGACTGTCAGCATAAAGGGAATTATTAACGACATCAATGTACAGCGTATCAAGGCATCCACCGTATCCATTTTCATATTCGCTTGTGCATCCATCCAGCCCAATATCCTCCTCATCTTCCAGGAGTGTATTACCCCATTCCATACCTGAATCTTCCTCCCCCTTATCTTCGGTATCGTAAAGACCGTTGTCATTTTGATCTTCGCTGATGAGACCGAGATCTACACTCAAATTCCCCGTCTGGGTATCAGTGTTCAGCCAGATTTCGAAAAATTTCGTATTGGTTTGATTAAAGTCTCCAGAATAAAATCCGGTTGTAATTCCTGCCCAGACTGAATCTGGATGTATTGCATTTTCATGGGCTTCTCTCATTTCATAATTGAGGGTCAGAATATCTGTGAATTCATTACCTGCTAACCTGCTAGTCTGCTGATCCGGCCAGATATCGGAGGTTCTGTATTGAGAGTAGGGATTATACCAGAACATGGTAGCTCTGTGTCTTGCATTATATCCCTCCGGTACGGATGATTTTTCCCAGAATCTCCATCTGACTGTTGGGCGTGTACTCCGCTTTGCGCTTTCAAAATCATCAATATAGGCAACACCATTCGGATCGCCCGTAGCTTCATTATTAAGGGGATTGGTGGTGGGATGAACCTGGGCAAATTCTCCCTCTACAGAAAATTTTGAATTTGCTACCGTTTCAATAAACGGAAGTTTGTCAACCGCCTGAGTCAGAAAATCTAGGTCTTTCTCATATTTTCCATTAATATCCCAGATGAAGTTCCGAGTCGGTTCATAACCCACTTCTATTTTTTCATTCAATATATCCTGATTAAAATAAAGTGCTGAGAAACCAAGAAATGACTTATCACCTAAAGATATTTCAGCTCTCGATCCTAAAATAATTTTACTGTCAAATGATACCAGTTCATGTTCTTCATACAATATTTCGAGTTTTGCATCCGGTTGATTATATGCTTGTGTCAGCATTGTTATGCTGCCGATAAAATAATCAATTGTATAATCTACTCCGCGAGTTAGCTTTACATCGTTGAGATAAATTTCTTCACTTCCTTCTACCAGCATGAATCCTCCAAGACTGATAACTGAACTCTTGTTTGTATATTCAACTTTTATTTCAAACTTAGATTCACTGTCAATCTGCTGGGTATTTGAACTGTTATACAAAGCAGCTGTATCAGAAAGTATTGTTGTTAAATCAGGGTCATCATTTCCCTCACCAAAATATTGTGGTTCTCCCGCAAGGGTATCCATTTCAAATGGATGCAACATGGGAAAAATAAGTTCACCCATGGCAAGATTAATTATGTTTGGGTTATATATGTCAGCCAGATCGTCAGATACCTGATTCCCGTTTTCATCTGCATTGTCCAGCCCGAATAAACGGATATACTTTGTTCCATTTTCATGGCGGTCGTTATTGCTGGCAGATCCGTGTTTGTAGAGAATATCCAAATTAAATCCTTCATCCGAAATATTGGTGGTGCCAAGAAAATAGACATTTTTAAAGGACAAATCCCATGTAGCGTGAGAGGGGTTTGGATTGGATGGACAAATTAATTTTAATTGTAACGGGTTTTCTACCGTTCCAAATTGTGTGGTTGTTGAATCGGTTGTATCAATTAAAGTGGACGTCAAATCACCCACAGTCTGAAATACATCAGATTCTTCTCTTTTGTTTAAATTGTAGGAAACTGCAAGCAATTTCCCTGTTTCAAGGGGTGTGGTTAACCGAATAAACCCGAGGTCAGCTGCTACACTGTAATCCACATTCCTTACCAGTCGCTGGAAATAAGTACTCTCCTTATCTTCTTCAAATAGTGCAGTGTTATTAGGATTCACATGACCGTCGCCAAAGAATGCACCCGCTCCAACGTCAGTACCTACAGATTTGAACACTTCAATTTCTGAAACAACAAGTGGGCCAATAAAATGTTTTCCATCATCACTTAAAGGATAAAATGAGGGAAGAATTTCTGAAATACCATTATCTCCTTCAATATCAGTTCCATTTCTGAATGCTTCATCAATAAAAAAGTATTGGTTCTTCCGGTAGCTTTTATCCTGGATATTCTCCCCAGATGATGATGAACCGCCGTCAAACGTCTTTTTCTCTTTTTTGGTTTTCTCAAGGGAAGCGATAGATGTAATTTCCACCGGACCGAACTGCATCATTGATTTTAATCCGAACAGACCTTTATTACTGCCGGAGAATGTTGCCAGCTGAGTCCCCGGAAGAGACAATGATATATTTCCTGCTTCAATTTTTTGAACAATATCGTCCTCTTTCCCTGAATAATCAATGCGGATATTATTTTCCCAGTCAAAATCTCGCTCACTGTCCTGATCCATTTGTACAGAAATCCTGTCACCTATTTTGCCTTCAATTTTCAAATTTTGTCTTTGTTCAATATCCAGGTGAGTTGTCTGGGATTCCTGAAAATTTGTGGTCGTCAGCGCCTGATCCTGAAATACCATTTTACCTGTTACATTCACATTCCCGCGCACATTCAGCGATACCCTTCCGGCGCCGGTTTCAAGTCCAATTAATTCCAGTGACTGGGAGCCGGTTTGATCTCTTTCGGTTAAGGCAAGCGTATGGATAACATCGTGGAAATTTCCAAACCGCTCATGTTTTATTTTTTGAGCAAAGTACCACTCCACATCTGCAGAAAAAGGAATTTTGACCAAATCACCATCCACTTTTTCATAAATTGAAATAATCCCATTTTCAGAATCAATGTCAGACCACCCTTCCAGTCCGGCATATTTTCCCTGGAGTACTCCGATTCGAGTTCCCATGGTATCTATAGTAAACCAGAAATGTGAATACCAGTTGGTAAATGGCGCTACAGACAATGTAGGCGACAGCATTATTGCAGGTGTTCCAATAAATGAGGAATCATCTTCGGATACAAAACCAACTGGCGGAATGGGGCGAAGGAATCCCGTTTGCCCTGTGAGAGGAATTATCCCAGGAGACATTAAAAATAGAAAAACTGTTATTCGAATTCCGTTTTTGACTTGATCGTTCATATGTCAACGTTAGATCGAATTGTATTGTATGTCACTGTTTACTGTCCTTATTTCAATTTATTTCAGTATCAATTATCCAATAGCAGTTTTTCTATACTCTTCTCCTCCGAATTAGTTCTGGGATAATTCAAATGCTAAATTTTTATTGCTCAAAAAACACTTTGCAAAATTCTGAATTGCTTTTGCCCTGTGACTGTTTTCATTTTTTTCTTCGTCACTCAATTCTGCGTATGTCTTATTTAATTCTTTTACACAAAAAACCGGGTCATAACCAAACCCGTTGTTTCCTGATGGTTTTTCTGAAATAAATCCTTCTACGACCCCTTCTTTGCAGAGTTCCTTTTCATTGTCGGTATAGCATACAACCGTTTTAAACCTTGCTGTCCTTAATTTTGTAGGTACACCCTTCATCTCAAAAAGAAGTTTGTTAACATTATCTTCATAGGTACAGTTGTCGCCGGCGTATCGCGCAGAATATACTCCCGGCTGACAATCTAACGCATCCACCTCAAGTCCTGTATCATCTGCAATTGCGGGGATGCCGGTGATTGAAAAAATCGTTTTTGCTTTTAGAAACGCATTTTCCTGTAAAGTCTCTCCTGTTTCTTCAATGTCAGAAATTGTGCCGTCCGGATCAAAATCGCTCAAAAGTTGAACGTCGATTCCATATTCATTAAGGAGGGATTTTAATTCTTTTCCTTTATCCTCATTTCTGGTTGCAATAATGATTTTCATGTCTTTTGTCTCTTTCCCATATCAATTCGATCTACATGACCGATAATAGCAGCATCCACAGGTGAAAATTTTACTCTCAGTGGGAAGGACGCTTCACGGGCAGTTACATAATACACAAGATCATCCATACCCGCTTGAACAGTATCCACGGCAATTTCCGGTTTCCCGATTTCAGTTCTGTCGCTGAAACTCACCGGTTGAATAATAAGCAATTTTTCACCTTCAAGGGAGGAATGTTTCTGAGTTGCCCACACGGTTCTGATAACTTTCGCCAGTTTCACTATTTTTTCTTCCTCTTACTGTGGAGGTCGACATCATCAACAATTGCCATAATAACTGCATCAACGGGTTTGTTTTTTGTAAGATTCGTCTGTCGAGCAGAACTTCCCTGAGCCACCATGACGTGTTCTCCGGCTCCCGCGCCGACAGTGTCAACGGCAATGACAAAATCTTTCTCGTGGTTTAAATCCGAGTCAACTCTCCGGACAATTTGAAATTTAACTCCTTCCAGCTTGGAGTCTTTCTTCGTCGCCCAGACGGTTCCAATAACCTGACCTAAAAACATGTTATTTCCATTTTTCTAATCCCTTCACTTGATTTTCAGCATAAAACATAAAACATTCAACGGTGTAAACCAAAATCATTCTATGGTGAAAAAAAGCAAAATTTGGCAAACTTCCAATTGTTTTTCGGTGAGTGCGGAATTAATTTCGTGCTTCGATTTTTGGCTGGCTCGGTAGCTTCCCGCACAAAATATTGCGGGACAGGCAGTCTCCTCCATCGCTACCGAAATTTACGAGGAGAAAAAAATTATTGGTTGGCTCGGTAGCTCAGTCGGTAGAGCAGTGGACTGAAAATCCATGTGTC
>CAYXUG010000035.1:0-22469 GCA_964468655.1 uncultured bacterium
CCATGGCTTCTTTAACTCCCAAAACTGTAAACCATGTCTATGGTAAGACACTATTCTATAAAATATTTTCATTTTAGAACATTGGATTGATATAATCACATCCTTAAATTCGCCTTTTATATTTTCGAGCGTTTTCTATGAATAACATAAAACAATTTTTTGGCTGCACATTAAAATTAAAAAATAATCGGATTTAACAAAAATGATTGCACCTCCAAATAATTTTATTTGAAGTTATTAATGAAATGATTGAGGAATTAAACGAATGAAAATTTTAATTACAGATCCTATTTCTGATAATGGTAAACAACTGTTAAAAGAATCTGGGCTGGATGTTCTTGACTTTGGAAATGCAGATAATTCAGAATATTCTATCCAAATTAAAGATGCTGACGGTTGGATTATCCGTAGCGGCACCAAAATCACCAGCGAATTTCTCGAAATGGCAGTAAACCTTAAAGTCATTGGTCGCGCCGGTGTGGGTGTGGATAATATCGATATACCGGCTGCCACGTTTCATGGGGTACTTGTAATGAATACACCTGCTGTAAATACAATTTCTGCTGCGGAACATACTATTGCTCTAATTTTGGCTTTAGCAAGAAATGTCCATAAAGGATACACTTCACTGTCCCAGGGAAATTGGGACAGAAATAAATTAGTGGGTTCAGAGCTGAAAGGGAAAAAAGTTGGCATCGTTGGGTTGGGTAAAATTGGGTCTGAAGTCATCAAACGGCTTCATTCATTTGGAATGGAAATCTTAGGGTACGACCCATACATCCAAAAAGATCATTATGAATATGATTTTGTGGAATTTATGGAATTTGACGATTTGTGCAAAAATGCTGATATTATTTCAATTCACATTCCTAAGACAGAACAAACTGATGGAATTTTTAATACCGAAAAACTTAAACTGATGAAATCTACTGCCTTACTCATTAATTGTTCAAGGGGAGGAATCATTGTAGAAAAAGATTTGGTAAAAGCTTTAAATGATGGGCTGATTGCAGGGGCTGCTATTGATGTATTCACTCAGGAACCACCAACAGACACGGATTTAATATCTGCAAAAAATCTGCTGTACACACCCCATCTTGGCGCATCCACGTTCGAAGCAAAAGAAGGTGTTTCAACATCAATATGTGAACAGATGAGGGATTTCCTATTAAACGGGAAAATTGAAAATGCATTGAATATTCCAATCTCGGATTTTGCTCTTCTTCAGATGATGGAACCTTATTTAAACCTTGCAGATAAACTTGGTAAATTGCATTATCAACTTTCTAAGGGTCCCGCAAAAACAATTAAAATAGAAACCCTTGGATCATTGAAAGAAGTCAATCTCATAACATTATCATTTCTTAAAGGATTTCTCGAAAATATCCACGGCAGCACAGTCAATTTTGTGAATGCAATAAAGGTAGCAGAAACGCATGGAATTGAAATTCAGGAAACGTATAAACACGGAGAAAAAAATTATTCAAATCTTATTTCGACTTCCGTAATAAATGGCGACAAATCCCTCGAAATAAGGGCTAGTTTATTTTCTGACCAGCACCCAAGAATTGTCTATTTTGACGGGTATCATTTTGATTTGAATCCAAAAGGCACACTCCTTTTAATTTACAACAATGATGTTCCGGGTGTTGTGGGTAAGGTTGGCGCTTTTTTGGGTGAACACAAAATTAATATTGCCAGTTATCATTTAAGTCGAAAAAATAAATCCGACATTGCTTTCGGAGTTGTTCAACTTGATTCAATGCTTGATGAATCTGCAATGAACCAATTAACTAATGTTAATGAAATTCAATCTGTTTTTCAGGTAAACTTGTAAGAGAAATAAAATTCCAAATCTTACTGTTTTTCTGACCTTAACTTCACTTCTTCTTTCTTCACTAATATTTCCGCAAAATACAGATCAAGTACTAACTGGTTTGGATAATCTTCTGGAAAATTATAGTTTTAAACTAGCAAATAAGAATATTGGATTGATTACCAATCATACCGGAATTGACAAATCAGGTTCTCCAAATTGGGAAATATTACAAACGATCACCGGGACCAAAATAAGTGCAATATTTTCACCGGAACACGGATTCAGCGGAGCATTTGCTGCAGGCGAATCTGTATCCTATGAGTCCAATAAGCAAAATATCACATTTTACAGCTTGTACGGAAAAACCAGGAAACCGACCCCCCAGATGCTCGATAATATCGATATGCTCATTTATGATATTCAGGACATTGGTGTCAGATTTTATACCTACATTACAACACTGGGACTTGTATTGGAGGCGGCTGGTGAAATGAATATTCCTGTGATTATTCTTGATCGGGTTAATCCAATAAAAAGCAATGAAGTTTCCGGACCTGTTTTAAAGTCCCATTTCAAATCATTTGTCGGATTTTACCCAATTCCTACTGTTTATGGTATGACGCCGGGAGAACTCGCACAAATGATAATCGGCGAAAAGTGGATTGATTCAAACCCTTTTTTAGAGGTAATAAAATTAATAAACTGGAAACACCAGCACTGGTTTGATGAAACAGAACTAAAATGGATCAATCCTTCTCCCAATATTCCTGACTTGGAGACAGCACTGATCTACCATGGACTGTGCCTTATTGAAGCGACAAATGTGTCTGAAGGACGAGGAACCGATAATCCTTTCAGATGGGTTGGAGCGCCGTGGATTAATGGAGAAAAACTTTCCGAAAAATTAAATGGAGTTCAATTAAGCGGAGTCGAATTCAACCCGGTTCAATTTACTCCAATCAATCTTCCCGGTAAAGCAGTGAACCCAAAATATGAAAATGAACTGTGCCAAGGCATTTCAATTCATATCACTAATAGAAATATTTATGACAGCATAAAAACCGGGGTTTCAATTTTAACAGAAATTTATTCTTTGCATCCGGATAATTTTGAACTAAATCAAAATCGGATGAACCAGCTATGGGGATCTGATTATTTAGCAAATTCTCTAAAGGATGGTTTAGGTTTCGCTACGATTTGTAAAAGCTATCTTCAAGATTTAGAGCAATTTGAAAAACTAAGATCAAAATACCTGTTATATGAGTAATGATAGTTAAAACAGTCACGAGATATATTTCTTTTTTTCTGTTTCTGATGCACTTTTCGTGTATTCATTACAATCCCTTCGCCTCTATTATACTGGACAGGGGAAAAAAGGAAATTGCCCTCCAAATAAATACGTTAATTGATGGAACCGATCCCAACCTGAATGTGGGTATTAAAATTTTCAATCTTAGCACAGGAGACGTTTTATACGAAAAGAACAATCAAAATCGGTACACTCCTGCAAGCAATGTAAAACTATTTACGGCAGCCGCTGCTCTCTATTACCTCGGACCTTATTTCAGATACAGTACCGCCCTATTCACAGATGCAGAAAGAGAATCTTCTTCAGCTAATAATTTGTATATCAAAGCAAATGGCGATCCTGATTTTACCAAACACGATTTGGGGAAGCTTATTGCCGATTTGAAATATTTGGGCATTTCAGAGATAGCTGGAAACCTTATCATCGATAATTCGGAATTTGACTCCGTGTACCAAGGTCCCGGTTGGACGTGGGATGAAGGCGCATGGTGGTATTCCGCACAAATTGATGCAATGACATTAAACGATAATTGCGTTCAAGTCCTAGTAAAACCCGGAAAGATTCTCAATGCACCACCTAAACTTTTCTTTAATCCGTCCACTGAATTTGTATCAATTAATAATTCTGCTATCACTACTGTTGTCGAAGATACGTTGAATCCGTTAAAAGTTGAAAGAAGGTGGCAGACACGTGAAAATATCATTGATGTTTCCGGAACCCTTGGAATGAAAAGTCCGCTTCGCACTTTCACCATCAGTATTGATGATCCGGCGTTTTACACAGGTTTTCGGTTTAAGGAGATGCTGAATCATCATTCCATCTCATTCTCCGGTGAAGTGTTATTGGATACAGTTCCAGATGGTGCCATAGAACTTGCTGAAGTGGAATCGGAACCGTTATACATTTCCTTAATAAAATTGTTGAAGAATTCACACAATCTAACTGGCGAACTTTTGGTTAAGAAAATGGGTGCAGTGACAGATACACTGCCCGGTACCTGGGAAAATGGAATGAGAGCCATAAAAACTTTTATCAATGATGAAGTAGGTATTGATACCTCCTCCCTTGTGCTTGTAGATGGATCCGGACTGTCACGATATAATCTTTTGAGTCCTGCACAAATTGTTGATTTGCTGGTCCATGTATACAATGACTTTAAGATTTTTCCTGAATTCTTATCTTTACTGGCTATTGGTGGCGCCGATGGGTCTCTTGAAAAAAGGATGTTTACTGAAGAATTGTATCTAAAAACACGGGCTAAAACAGGGTCTTTGAATGGAGTCAGTTCTCTCTCCGGCTACACCGTTACATCAGATAATGATATTGTTGCATTCTCCATCATGATGAATGGATTTGTTGGGAATCACACTGTTTACAGAGAATTACAAGATAAAATCGTCAGCGCGATTACGCAATATTCCAGTCACTAAGTGTAACCACTTTAAAGTGTGAATCAGAAAAGATTACTCTCAGTTGATGCACTCCGGGGCTTGGCTATAGCAGGAATGATTCTCGTAAATACACCCGGAAGCTGGGCATTTATTTATCCTCCACTGAAACACGCCAAATGGAACGGATGTACTCCCACTGATGTCATTTTTCCGCTATTCCTTTTTATTGTTGGGATGTCTATTTCACTGTCTATGAATAAACTGAAAAACGGCTCAATTTCTATGTCATCAGTTTTGCCAAAAATCATTCCCCGCACTGCGATCATTTTTGGTCTCGGTTTATTTTTGTCTGCGTTTCCGTTTGATGAGAGTTTTTCAAATCTTCGTATCATGGGAGTTCTTCAAAGAATTGCTCTTTGTTACTGTGCCGGTTCCTTTATTTATCTGTTTACCAGCTACAAATTGAGGATTTTATTTATCCCAGGAATTCTAATAGCTTATTCAATTGCATTAATAAGTTTCACATTCCCGGATGGATTTGGTAACAGTCTCTCAATGAACGAAAACCTTGTCAGGTATATTGATTTGTTTATTCTTGGTGAAAATCACATGTATCAAGTGAGCGGGGTACCATTTGATCCTGAAGGATTGCTTTCAACTTTTCCGGCAATTACCACTACTTTGTTGGGATCGCTTGTAGGAGACTTTATTATATCAAAAAGATCACTCAGTGAAAAAAGACAGGTGTTTTTTATTTCCGGATTGATTGGAATATTCGCCGGTTTAATACTCAATATCTGGTTTCCCCTAAACAAACAGCTTTGGAGTTCTTCTTTTGTTCTTTATTCAGCCGGCTGGGGTTTGGTGATACTATCGTTTTTCACCTGGCTTGTTGAGGAAAGAAAGAATGAAAAATGGGTTATGCCGTGTATCATTATCGGAAGCAATCCTCTCTTTATTTTTGTAGCATCAAGTTTGGTAGTTCGAATAATAACACGGATTGAAATCCAAACTGTTGACAGTGGAACATCTCTTTACACCTTTATTTACACCCATCTCTTTGCCTCATGGGCAGGAAATTTAAACGGCTCCCTCCTCTTTGCTGTATCGTGGATATTAATTTGGTTTGGAATTGCTGAAGTGCTTTACAGGAAAAAAATATTTATTAAGATTTAAACTTTAGACTAAAGCCAGTTGGTGCAGTCAAGTTTTTCCAGTAATTCCCTGTCGCCGAACTGAAAAGCATTTCTCCCTAGTTTAATCCACTTTATTGACAGATCATTCTTCACTACAAAAATGGTAGGGAAAATTTCCTCCCCATTCATTGCAATTCCCAGTGAATTAGCAATTTTCAATTTTTTATCTTCAATAAATGGGGATTGGAATTCTGTTATTACTCCAGCATCATAGATGGATTCTACCGGTCCCGGAGTCAATACGAGGAAAGAAATATTGCATTTACTGAATTCTTCCATTTGTTCATTGATGCGGACAAGCTGTGATTGACACACAGGACAGTCAGGCGCTTTCATGGAAATAATCACAACTGTTTTCTTTCGTGCCAATTGACGAATGTTTATTCGTTTTCCATCGACAGTTCTAACAATTCGGGGAAATTTTAGCGATTTTTCTCCAATCCGTTCACATCCCATAAAAACAAACAACAAAATTAACATTGACAGTTTTGCCGCAAATGATTGTGATTTCATCAATAATTAAGAACTACGATTTCTTGAATTTCTGCCAGATGTGTACCGGAAGGTATGCCAGACTGAAATGGGCAAGAGCTACAAATTCGCCCGTTAAAATGTACCAGGGCCACGGACCCATATAATCCAACAGTGATGCCGATGGAGGTTTTCCGCATATCCAGAAATAGTTGGCATCAAGAATCAAATTTACCGGAATGGTGATGAGCAAAAATAAATTCAAAGCAATAAACCCCCTCCACAGACTTTTCAATGTTGGAACCATTTTATAAACCACAGTTGCATAAATTAAGGCAACAATCATTAATTGATGAGACAGCCAGAACCGGATAAAATGGTAGTGCGGAAATGCCTCCTTAATGTCCGGTGTTAAAACTCCCTGCAGCATACCTGATAATCCCCAGAAAAACAGAATCTCATACATTCTGTAATTTTTATTTAACATTACAATGGGCAGTGCAAGATTTGCAAACCGACACAAATGGAACGGCAGATGGAGTTCTTTCTGAAAGGAACCTCCGATCATTTCTAAAATGGGCCAGCTTAGGTAACTCAGCATTACAGTTATTCCTAAAATCGCTCCAATCCTATCCTGGACTTTTGGAGATAATTTCCTCGCATAAAGTGGTAACCAAATGACTAGGATTGTAAAAAGTAACAGGGATACAACATGTGGAGTGCCGTACAGTTGAAATTGATTGTATGTGTTGAGATAGGTATTGACTGCTTCTCGCATGGAAATCATTCTCTATTCTTGAGCAATAAACTGATCAATTCCATCCGTCACAGTTCGCACCACGTTTACATCTTTGATGGTAATGGGATCGATTTCAAATAAATCTTCGGACAGGACAACAAAATCTGCCAGTTTACCTTTTTCGAGTGTTCCCAGAATTTCTTCCTGAAATCCGGCATAAGCAGCGCCGACTGTGTAAGCTATGAGGGCATCTTCCAACGAAATTTTCTGTTCAGGATACCATCCTCCCGGATTTTTTCCATCCAGCGTTTCCCGGGTGACAGCGGCGTGAATGCCTTTTAACGGTGACATGGGGGCAACTGTCCAATCGGAACCGAATGCAAGGGTGACTCCTCCGTCCAAAAGAGATTTATTGGCATAGCTTGTTTTAAGCAACTCATCATCCATCCTTTTCCGTGCCCATCTTCCGTCATCAATCAAATGATACGGCTGCATGGATGCGATTACATTTAATTTTCCCATTTTATTTACAGCATCCGGTGAAAGGTGCTGGGCATGTTCAATTCTAAACCGCCTGTCTTTTAATCCATTTTTTTCAGTAACAATTTTGTATTGAGCCAAAATCCAATCGTTTGCTCTATCTCCTATGGCGTGCATAGCAAACTGAATTCCTTTATCATCGCCCTTTAAGTACATTTTTTTTACATTTGTTGAATCTGTTAAAACAAGCAATCCTGAAGTGGATGGATCGTCCCTGTACGGCTCATGCATCCACGCAGTTCTGGAGCCGAGGGAACCATCAACCATTGCTTTAACACCGCCCCATTTTACCCAGTTATCACCTTTACCTTTGGATTCGATTAAATCCAGTAATTTTTCAAAATTTGTGTACCAGACATATGCATTGATTCTCGTTTTAACCTCTCCCCTTTTATTTGCTTTTCTATAAATTTTCAGATCATCCCACGTACACATATCATGAACCTGGGTAATTCCCTGCGAAGCGGCAAATTCCATGGCTCTCGAAAGCGCTTCAAATTTTTCATCATCAGTTGGCTCTGGAATGAAATTGCGAACAAGTTTCTGCGCTTTATCTTTTAATATTCCCGTGGGTTCTTCACTTTCGTTCCGAATAATTAATCCTCCCGGAGGATCGGGAGTATCAGAAAAAACTCCGGCAAGTTCCAACGCTTTGGAATTAGCCAATCCCATATGACCATCCAGCCGGTGGAGGTAAACAGGATTATCTTGAGTGACACTATCTATCCACGTTTTTGACGGCAGTTCTCCTCCCCAACTTTCGTGGTCCCAGTCACCACCTAAAATCCATCTGCCGTCATTAACACTTTCAGCATAATCTTTTATACCGGAAATAAAGTTTTCTTTACTCTTTGCTTTCCTCAGATTCAATTGAGTCAGTTGAAATCCACCGCTTAAAAAGTGGGTATGAGCATCAATAAGTCCGGGAACAACAAATTCTCCCTCCAGATCAATTTTTTCAATTTCGGGGGAATCATATTTATTCAGCAAATCATTTGATCCAATCTCAACTATTTTGTTACCATTAATTACTATTGCTTCTGCTTTTTGGGCATTCAGGACTCCCGTCCAGATATTTCCGTTAAAATAAATCTTTTCAGGGTTTTGTTGTTTTCGGAGTGTCATAATTCCAAAAATGAGAATGCTAATTGCAAGAAGGACATAGAGCCGAACCTTATTCAATCCGCTATCCTTTTTTCCTCATTTTGCTCATCGTCTTCCAAGCCAACTCAGGAATTCTCTCCAAATCGTTAAACTGTCCGGCGCCTCTCAGCCATTCGCCTCCATCAATGGTTACCACTTCGCCATTGATGTAACCGGCATTATCACAGATCATAAATGCAGCCAAGTCACCCAATTCCTTATGTTCCCCAAATCTTCCCAATGGGACACGTTTTTTCATCTTTTTTTCGATTCCCAGTCCCGGAATGACAAGCCGCTTCCAGGCGCCTTCTGTTGGAAAAGGTCCCGGCGCAATGGCATTCGTGCGAATGCCGTATTTTGCCCATTCGACTGCAAGTGATCGTGTCATTGCCAAAACACCCGCTTTGGCGCAGGCAGAAGGCACCACGTATCCTGAACCGGTCCACGCATAGGTGGTTACAATATTGAGAATTACGCCACCCCCGCTTTTCATCATGGACTTCCCCGCTGCCATGGTGCAATTAAAGGTACCGTTGAGAACAATATCAACCACTACCCTAAATCCTTTTTCCGACAAATCCTCCGTCCGGGATACAAAATTCCCCGCAGCATTGTTAAGAAGAATATCCACTTTTCCAAATTCATCAACGGTACTTTTTACCAGTTTTTCTGTCTCTTCCATGGTTCGTATGTCTGTCTGCACCGGTAATACGGATGCGTCGGTTTTCTTTAGTTCGTCAGCCGCTTTTTCGAGGACATCCATTTTCCTGCTCGCAATGACCACATTAGCGCCTAATTCACAAAAACGGTGTGACATGGATTTACCAAGTCCCGTCCCGCCACCTGTTACAATAATGGTTTTTCCTTTTAACAAATTTGATTCAAACATTTATGGCTCCTTTTTTTTAGGACGCAGATTTTCTCGGATTATCATGATTAATAGAATACAATCAGATAAATCAAGTTAATCAGGATGATCAGCGTCCTATTCATAATAGTTGACTCATTTGAAATTTTGTGTTTCAAAAGTGAAGAGAATATAAAAACGATCAGCAATAAGTTACTTCAGGAAAGTCGAGTAATAATTCATCTTAACACACCCCCTCCCGGCATACTGCTGGGAGACCCCTCTTATTAGAGGGGAATTACTGGCTTGCTTTCATCCTGAATCCGCCTGTTGGTGGATGAAGGATCTTCTTTTTATTCCGGTAAACATAAGTAGATCCTTTACTTCGACTTCGCTCAGTGTAAACTCGCTCAGGATGACATGTTCAGGGAATAAGGATTTAGAGGGGAATTGTTAAAACTTTGACTACCATACAAGAATCCCTTCTCGTCCAAAGGATCCTTTGGAAGAGGGGAACTCGTGCAAACGAGAGGGGTGTGTTACGATCTCTACTTCAAATGCACCATTCATCTACTCCGCCTATCGGCGGTTACGATGAATAAATCCCAGCTGCTACCACAAAATACAGGGCTACTTGACTATCGTAACGAAGTGTAGATAGTCGCCGGACAAGTCTTTTTAGTGATGGTATTGTTATATTACGTCATTGCGAGGAACGGAGTGACATGGCAATCTCAATAGCTTATTAGGAAGGTGTGCGAGATCGCCACGTCCAGCAAGATGACGAGCAGGCACATCCCGATCAAATCGGGACTCGCGATGACACGTACTATTTGAGCAATACCATCCGTCTACTTCCTCCATTTGGAGGAATACGCCGGACAAGTCTTTCTTATTTAAGTAAAACCATCTTACGGGTCATTGAATAATCACCCGCTGACAAGTGATAAATATACACCCCGGCGCTTACAGGACTGCCTTTTGCATCTAACCCAGACCAGAGTACAGACTTGAACCCCGCATCTTCTTTTTTATTAAGCAGTGTAATGACTTCTCTGCCCAGCAGGTCGTAAATCACCAACCGCACATTTGAGATATCCGGCAGGTCGTAGCGGATGGTGGTAACAGGGTTGAATGGATTGGGGTAGTTCTGGTGGAGAGAGTATTTGTCCGGTAGCAAATCATCTGAAATATCCATTACATTTGTAAAGGTGGCCGTTATATCAAATACAGGATTATTTTCATTCACCTTGTACTCACTGATCGTAATATCAAATGATTCTCCTTCAAAATCATTTGAAACAAATAACTGAAGAGTTGCAAAAATGCCTTCACTTCCATCCGGAGTTGAACCTGAACCGGCCATTCTGATCAAACCATCTTCAACATTTTGCTCAATCATAAAATCACTAACTTCATTTGAAAAGTTGATTTCTTCAAAAGAAAGAATCTCCGAATCGAAAATTATATCCATTTCAAATGACAGCAGGTTCTCGCCAATGTACAATTCAATGGGAATCTCCAGTAATTCACCGGAAGCGAATACACCATCATCCACACCGAAATCACCTGTTCCCGCAAGGGCTGTGCTGTCAGTGAACGGAAGTTCATTAATCAATTCAGCAACATATTGAGCAATGACTGAAGCATCAAGCGCTGATATCGTTTCATCCAGCGTTACATTTGCCGCAAGTTCCTGATAATGACCAAACGTTTCAAGACCTACCAGATATCTCAACACCATAGATGCATCGTATGCAGATACATCATCATTCATGGTAACATCACCGAAAAGCAAATGATTAACACCCACACCGCCGCTTATAACTTCAACAGATTCTACAAGTTCATTTAACTGAACATCTGTTATATCAATTGGGATAAACATTGTATCCAAGCTGTCTGATACATAAAACTCGAGATTAAAGAGAGTGCCGCTTTCCGTTATTGTAGTTGAGCCATAGCTGACGGTGATCAAAAGATCATCCTGTTCATTTACAACTATAGTCCAATCTGCATCACCGGCAAGAGTGCTATCAGTATTAACCTCAAGAAATTCCAAATCATCCTGAAAACCTGAAAAACGTATTTCTGCAGATAACAGATCAATTCCGATTAATTCTATATCAACGGGAACTGAAACGGTGTCTCCAAAAAATTCAGGGAAAATAAAACTTTCTATTTCACCAACTGTTAGCGATGCAATACTTGTTGGGTTTACGGGAGCTCCATCATCGTTCCAAGTCGCACCATAGATGGTACCGTCATTGCCGTTGGCAGTCAGGTCTGTTAAAGTACTTCCTGTACCTTCATTGAAGTTCCAGTAGCCGACTAAACCTGTTTCATCTCCTGATAATCCGTTATTCATCGTTGTTTGAATCTGTGTTGAATCGAGTGCGATGTTCCACATTGCTACTTCATCGATTTTGCCGCCCCAAGAACCACTACCTGTTGTCTCTAAGCTACTTATAAAAAAATCAGCAGAATTATTTGATAATGAACTAATACTCGTATTTGTTGTAGAAGCAAGACTGCCGTTCTTATACAACTTTAAGTTGTTACCTGCATCAAAAACACCCACAAGGTGAACCCACTCGTTGATTGTTAACTCAGCATCGGCAATAACACCATTACCACTATGACCCTCTTGTATTTCAAAATGAAATTTGTTCGTGTTTTCAAGATGCAGGAGATATCCATAGTAATTATCGGGATGAGCTCTTTTGCTGACTATTGTTGAGAATGACCCATCTGAAATTACCCAAGCACTAACTGAAAAGCTGCCTGACATATCCAATACATCCCCCATAGTTACATAATCATCTCCTCCATCAAAGCTGAGGGAGTAGTTGGTGGACTCCGGTGGGGGCCCTTGGTCGTAATAGTATGCCCCCATATCCATTCTCGTCCCATCTGGGTCTTGGTCGTCTGGGTCGGCTTCCCAAGTGATGCCGTCGCCATCCAAGTCGGGGTCGCCAGTATCGATACAGGGCGATGTTGATTGAAGGGTGAAATCACTGTTGGCTGCATCAACAAAGAAGGGATCAGCGTCAATATTACCTTCACCTGAATAGCCTCCCTGAACATTAGAATACGTAACTGATTCTGCATTATAAATGTTTTGGGCAGAATTACCCCAAAAAATACAGTTTATTGCTGAACCTTCTGATAAACCAGAGCTGGTCCACGGATTTCCAGCACCACCACCATTACCTACAACAACACAATTAATAGATTTCCCACTTAAAAGTACACAAGTATTATTCCACCCACTGTTACCATATAATACACATCTGATATTTGTACTTTCCCTTAAGCCCGCATAGCCCTCAACTGAATTGTTTCTTATAATACAATCTATGAATTGTGTACTGTCAATTCCGCTACCAAAGGCAACAGTATTTCCGGAACCACCACCATTATTTTCAATAATTAAATTTTCAAAGCTTGCTAAACCCGATCCAACTTTAATCGCTGAAGCGTGATTATCCGATCCAGGTCTTCCATCGGAAAGAGTAAATCCATTTACAATTGTTTCTTGATTTTGATTGTTTTCAATGTACAAAACCCTGTAAGAATTTGAACCGGTAATTACCGTTGATTCAGCACCATTCTCTGAAAACAGATATACATATTTACCTGATATTTCTAATGTATTTTCGGCATAAGTACCATCTGCAACTAATATAGTATCGCCATTACTTGCAGCATTAATACCTTCTTGAATTGTTACGTAATCGCCAGGAACGTGTATCGTTGTGGCTGTAGATATACCCGTTATTAGCAAAATAGCTGTTAAGATATTTGTTAGTTTTTTCATTTTATTGTCTCCTTTTGTTAACTCGTTATGATTATTTTTGCAATGAAATTGTGCATAGTGTGGTTATGGTTGTTTTGATTGTGGTTTTCATTTTTTTACCTTCTGTGTTATTTAATTATTTCTGTTAAAAGGTGTATTAAATTGATAATTGTAATCAATAGTCCCCACATACATAGTTTGAAAGCAACTCTTTGATAATGAGTTGGATGGTTCCAATAAAACCAAAATTTATGTCCTTTAGAAATTTCCACTTTTTGTTTTTCTGAATTATAATTCTCAAAAAGGATATGTTTACTTTCAGGACCAATGCCACATTCATTAGCTGAAATTCCTTTTGAATTTCCGCTACAAAACAATAAGTGTACTGACCTTTCTCCTGTACTCACTTTTACAATTCCACGTTTCCATGGTTTATTGTGAAAATCTTTGTACTTTTTCCCAAACAACTTTTCATAAAGTGTGTTTTCCAATAATATCTTATCCGAAAAATTATTTATACTTTCATGGGGTCGTAATTCAATGTCCTTCGTTATAAATTTTACTTTTAATTTGATTTTTATCACTGCATGACTCCTGTTATTATATGTGATTACAAATTGAGAGCGTTTGGTGGGGATAGTTTGTTTATGTAATTCACCCTATAATATTCCTTTTGGTTTATTAATCATAAGCTACCCGCACTCATATATTTACTCATAAATAGTACTCCAATTTTCGTCCTTCCACAGACCATGACATCTCCTCCGTTAACTACCGAAAAACTAAAAAAAAAACGGAACATGTCAAGTTAAATATTAGACGTTTTACGTAATGCAAAGCTCACGGAGTCCTGTGGGCATCCTGCGGGGATTTTGGACGTTAGGAGATGGGAGATAGGAGTTAGGTTTAATCAAAAAAAGCTTGAATCTAATATTGCAATTTCGTAATATCATTATATCACTAAATTAAACTTAGAGGAAAAACGATGACAGAAACCACAACACTCCGTTTGCCGGAGAAAAAACTTCGCGCATTGCGGGTTGCAGCCGGACTCTTAAATATACCCATGAGCCGGATTATTGAGGAAGCGCTGGATGACCACCTGGAAGATATCTTCGATTCAGCAGAAGCTGAAAAAGCGCTGGACGAAGAAGGCGGCTTCACCTTAAGTGAATTGAAAAAAGAGTGGGATTTATAACCCCTGAATGACATATACGGTTATTATTAAACCGTCTGCTGTTAAAGCAGGAAAGAAACTCCCAAAAGAATACCGCAGAAAAATATTTGATGCTATCAATGACCTTGAGAAAAATCCACTCCCAAATGGGTGCAAAAAAGTTATCGGTATGGTCCAAACCTACAGAATTCGTGTTGGTAAATACTGCATTATTTACAAAATAGAGAAGGGTGAATTGTTGATACTTGTAATAAAAATTGCCCATCGAAGTCAAGCGTATAGATAATTCTGGATGTTGAATGTTTTACATTACCTGTCTACGCTACGCTATTTATCCATGGTAGTTTCGTAGATGAGCGCCGGTTAGAGGGACGTTTTACGTTAGGAGTTAATCGTTATGTAGAGCTCACAGAGTCCCTTAGATGAACAACTAAAAAACCTTTTTAGATTGACTTATTATTTCTTTATATTACATATAAGTGTAACGAGAAGAAATAAATGAAATTCACCGAATTCAAAGAAACCTTCAGAAAAAAACTTATTATTGATTCCCGGGATTTTATTTTCCTTGATAATGAAAACTTTATCAGAAGACAGGTGAATGAATGGAAAAATAAAAATTGGCTGCTGGAGTTGAAAAGAGGGATTTATGTTTTCAACGATCCGCTTATTCTTGAAAAACTATCTGCTGAACTTGTAGCGAATTATATTTATCAACCATCATATTTAAGTCTTCAATTTGCCCTGTATCATTACCGGCTAATCTCTGAATCGGTATATGGCTTTACTTCAGTGACATCCAGAAAGACAGCTCGTTTTAATAACAGATTCGGGCAATTTACTTACAGTCATATTAAAAATTCCCTTTTCTGGGGATTTACACTGCAAACTGTCAATGAATTGAAAACTCAAATTGCCACACCTGAAAAATCATTAATTGATTTCGTCTATTTTAACAAAAACCACTTCAAAAAGGAAATTGAACACCTCTATTCATTCCGGTTTCAGAATTTCGAAATTATTGACATTGACCGGTTGCAATTATTTTTAAACCGCGCTAATAACAAAACTGTAAATCAATTAATTCACCAACTCATTCAACATATCCAATGATTGATATTCTTCAACAGCATATTGAAAAAACACCACTCCACCACGAAAAGATTCATCTCCTGAGGGAATATTTGCAAAATCTAATCCTACGGTTGTTATATGAAGTAAATGCTTTCAAGTATATCTCATTTACCGGGGGAACCGCTTTAAGAATCCTTCATGGAACAGCAAGATATTCAGAAGATCTCGATTTTAGTCTAAGAAAATCTAAAGAATTTGATTTTGATTCAATCACTCAAAAAGTTAAAGCAAAGCTGCTTTCATATACATTAGATACAGAATTAAAAAAATCAGACAAAATTGTAAAATCAGTTGAGTTCAGAATTGGCGGAATTTTATATGCATTAAAATTATCACCTCATAAAAGTGAAAAATTAATGATCAAAATTGAAGTTGATACAAATCCACCGGCAGGCGCAGTGGAAGAAACTCACCTTATCAGTGAGCCGTTTTTATTCACTCTGAGAAGTTATGATCTACGATCCATCTTTTCAGGAAAACTCCATGCAATTCTTTTTAGGAAATACATTAAAGGCAGAGATTATTATGACCTTTTGTGGTTTCTCACTAAAACGATTCACCCGAATCTTGTTTTGTTTAAGAATGCAGTCTACCAAACTGAAAATATTGAAATTGATCCCGCAACATGGGATACCTTAATTTTGAATAAACTGAAAGAATTGGATTTACATTATGTGAAAAATGATGTAGAGCCATTTTTAAAGAACCCGGAGGATTCAAATCTTATCACTCTTGAAAACTTAACTGGGCTCTTGAGTAAATATTAAACTATTTTCCAAAATTGATCTGTTCCAACATCTCACTATTTAATATGAGAAAATCTTCTATAAAGGGATCAGGTATTCCTGCACAGACGTTTTACGTTCTACGTTAGGAGTTTTATGATTTACGCTTTGCGCATTACGGTTTACGTTATAAAAATCAATACATAGGAAACACTTTTACCAATAGATTCTGCCTCATAATTTAATTCAATCATCTATTGATTTATCCGTTAAAGCTTTAGCACTTTTACCCGTTACAATTAGTTTTCCTGTTTGTTTTTCAATTTCAAGCCTTGCTTTTTTTGCAGCCGTACCACCTTTACGGGCGACATCTCTATTTTCATCTAATCCTTTGGGCTGTTTTTCTTTTGATATTTCCGTTGTAGATGCTTCCGCAAGCATATTTAATACCAATTCCAAATTACTCATATTATCCCGCAAATTTTCTTTTTTCAGTCCTTTTAGTTTTTTGTAATCTTTTACGGTTTTTCCTGCCCAAGCTTTGGTTATATCATTCGTTAAAATAGCATATTCCAATCCCTTTTTCACACCCCGATTATCCCATTCATCTGTGAGTTCTTTTCTGATTTCAATGCTCTTTAACCGCTGATTAATCCACTCTCTGGAATATCCTTTTTTCAGATAGGTTTCCATGGCTCGTTCAAAAGCAAGTTCGGGGTCTTCGATTTCATCTATCCGTTCCGAACCCACTTTTGCCAGCCACATTTTAAACGGCTCTGCCTTTGGGGAGGGAATGGACTGTATCAGTCGCAATAATTGGTCTGTATCTGCAACATCTGTCATTCGCATTTTACCATCAATTGCGCGCATTTTCAAACTGTGACAGTTTGTCACGGTTTCATTACCCTCTTTAATTAATCGCTCTTTCAGTTTTCTCCAATATGCTTGTGGATTAATACTCTGTGATAGAATAGCCACCACATCAACAATTGAAAAATACCATTTCACTTTTTCATCATCCCAATGCGTTCTGACTTTTTGGTCCTGAAATAATTGTATTTTATTTTCTTTTGTCATCTCATCCCTCAAATTCGTAATTTTTATTAGTATTTCTTTTTCAAGAGTAATATTCAACCACCTTCTCCACCGCCCTCACAATATCCATCGTATCTTCTTCACTCCCCAGCAAACAATTCTGTTTCAGCCAAATAGCTGTTTCACAGGTTTTTTCGGTGACCGGTAAATGCAGTTTCGAAAAATCCGTCCCCTCAAGCCACGGGTACTCCCGAGCATTGGTGATAAATAGATTTTCCCGATAGAGCGGTTTATATCCCGTGTAAGCGGGAATACCTTCAGCGCTTAATGCTTTGATAAATACTTCTCTTGGTGTGTGGTTGAATTTTTCACTGTTATAAAGGAAAATAAACAAATGATGAGAAACCCGTGTGGTTTTCGGATATCGATTGATTAAAGTGAGTCCGTCAATCTTTCCAAGTTCACGATTAAGAATTTCAGCATTTCTTTCACGCAATTTCATATCATCATCAAGTGACTCAATTTGGGCTAACAACAATGAAGCAGGAAATGCAGAAAGCCGGAAATTCCCGCCGAGATGATCGTGTTCATACCATTGTCCATTCCTTACTCTGCCAACATTCTGATACGAAAAACAACGATCCATAAAATCCTGATGATCTGTAACAATGATTCCGCCTTCACCGGCAGACATATTTTTCGAGGATTGAAAACTGAAAATTCCACCCAATCCGAAAGAGCCGACTTTTCTCCCCTCCCATTCTGCTCCATGCGCCTGAGCAGCATCTTCAATCATGGCAACCCCGTGTTTATCTGCTATCTCTTTTAAGGATGAAATATCAGCAGGATTACCGGCAATATGAACAGGAAGAATTACACGGGTTTTATCGGTTATCAGCGATTCAACAATTTCAGTGTCCATATTCAGCGTTTTTTTATCAATATCAGCAAAAACGGGTATGGCATTCGCCATGAGCACTGCAGATGCTGTGGCAACAAATGTGTAAGCAGGCACAATCACTTCATCCCCCGCTTTAACTCCGGCAGCTTTCAAGGCAACCCAAAGGGCGGCTGTTCCGGAATTTACGGAAAGAGCAAATTTACTGTCATGAAAATTGGCAAAGGCATCTTCAAAATCCTTGACAACTTTGCTCCCAATTCCCCACGCTTCATTTTCGAAGGTATGGATCAATTGCTCCTTCATTTTTTCTGTGGGTCTTGGCCAGCCGGGAAACGGTTCAGTCCGCACCGGTTCACCTCCATTAATGGCTAACTTTGATTTAACTTCTGTTGTCACTATTCGCCTAACAAGCTTCGTAAAAATGCTTCATTATTCGGCTCTCTTCCAAGAAATTCTGTCACCATATCCAATGGATCCTCAGTCCCTCCTTTTTCCAGAATTAACTGGCGATATCTCATCCCGATTTCAGAATTCATAATACCGCCATCCTCAAAAACCGACCACATATCCTGGGCATAAACCAGAGACCACATATAGCCGTAATAGGCGGCGCCGTAGCCGTTCAAATGACCAAATGCCGCATTAAAATGCGTCCCCTCCTGATAGGGATAAAAGGTAATGGAATTTTGCAATTCTCTCAGAACATCTGTCGTGGATTTTTCACCATTGGGATCAAAACCGCCGTGCAGTGTAAAATCATAAGTCCCGTAAAAAACCTGCTGCAATGCATTGACCCCGGAATTTAAGTTTTTCGCTGCCAGCATCCTGTCCAACAAATCATCAGGGATCACTTCACCTGTTTCGTAGTGTTTCGCGAACAGGGACAGGGATTCTTTTTCCCAGACCCAGTTTTCCAGCATTTGTGAAGGCGCTTCCACAAAATCTCTCGGAACTCCTGTACCGGCGTAACTCATTAATTCCGATGTGGTAACAATTCCATGAAGCAAATGACCGAATTCGTGAAAATATGTTTCCACATCATCATGGGGCAGCAAAGAAGGTTGGTCATCCGTCGGTTTCGGGAAATTACAAACGAGTGTATGCGTAGGCAGCTGATAACCTTTAGGAAATTGCTTACCGATAATGACGCTGAAAGCAGCGGCGTGCTGATATTTATTAGGTCTTGGGAAAAGATCGAGATAAAATCTACCGATGAGCTTTCCGGAATCTTTATCGAACACTTCGAACATTTGCACATCTTCATGCCAGACAGATGGTTTTTTAACTTCCCTGTAACTGAGGTTGAATAATTTCTGAGTAATTGTAAACAATCCTTCTGTAACATTATTGATTTCAAAGTATTGCTTCACCTCTTCCTCTTCAAGCTGAAATTTTTCTTTAAGAAGTTTTGTTTCGTAATACCGCTTTTCATACGGATAGACTACGGCAGCATTTTTACCGGAATCTTTACTTTTCATTTCCAGCATTAAATCATTATCGTACTTTCCTTTTTCTTTTAAGGCATCTCTAAGTTCTGTTTCAAAATCCCAGACGGTTTTTGGATTTTTTGCCATCCTGTCTTCAGTTCGGTATTCGGCATAGGTCTTGTAATCAAGAACGTCCACCAGTGCTTGACGATTGATGAGCAAATCATCCAAAACATTGAGATTATTTTCAACGGCACGATTAAGAAATTTATAACTGAGTTTTTTTCTCGCTTCATCAGATTCGGCAAATTTCATAAAAGTAAAGTAGGATGGATATGACATGTCTATACCATATCTGCCATCATCCAGTTTCCTCTCATTTTTATATGAATCCGGTAAACCGCTCAACTCTTCTGCACTGAGAAACAACGTATCCTGAAAATCTGTAATGTTCTTGCTGAAATTCATACCAATGTCAGCAAGTTTATCCTGAATTTCCTTTACCTTCATTCGCTTTTCTTTTCCAAGTCCAAAACCGCTTCTTTTGAAATCCCGTATTTCATCATCCAGAAATTTCTTTTTCACACCGGACAGTGATTTTGCTTCCGCAGTTTTGGAATAAGCCATTACAGCATTGTATAAATCTTCATTCACAGAAAGGTTATTCAGATATTTCTGAATTTCAACACTGGAGTCTTTTCCTTCTTTCCTGATTGCTTCATTGGTATGAGTGTATCCCATGAGATAGCCGGGACTCCACACCTTTTCTATAACGGCATAAACATCATCAATCCTGCGCATTGTATTTTCGAAAGTTTTCTTATTATCAGGAATTGAATAGATTTCTGCCAGCAGTTTGTCTGCTTCAGAAATGCCATGAGCAGTAGCGTCTGTAATATCACCTCCTTTGATATCTGAAAATTGAATAATTGAATTAAATTCATACAAAAGGGGATTTTTTACTCCCTCTTTTTTTACTCCGCATGATATTATTAAAATTATAAGACTTGCTACCCATATCATTTTGATTTGATTCATCGGTGTCTCCTATAGATTTATTTATTAAATTATAACGGAATTGCTTTTCCGTCAACATTGTCCGGAATATATAGATTCAGTCTTTTAGCAATTGTCGGTGCAATATCAACTGTTTCCACATATTCATTATATTTTCTTCCATCCATATATTTTCCTAAGAATATGAGAGGTACATGGGTATCATATCCATAGGGTGTTCCATGCCCTGTTCCGTAAGGATACCGGTACACATAATGTTCCTTGAATACAAGCATAAGGTCACCGCTTCTTTCTAAATGAAATTGATTCTGCCATAATTGACCTTCATAATCTAATGCAGAATCATCCATCAAATCATGCTTTGAATACACTTTTGAAATCCACTGAAATTCCGTCAAAAAAGACTTGATATCACTATTGAATTCTATTTCGCCAATTCCTTTTTCCCTGAGTGTTTTCAAATTATTGTAAATGGATGAATTAGAAATTCTTTCAATATAATCACCAGTTCCCCATCGTGATTCACAAAATGATTCGATTTCTGTTTCCAACGTCCCCATTTCTCTACCGAATCTTTCTGCATTAAGACCCATTTCCACTGCATACTCCGGCATCATTGCTGTTCCATGATCTGACGTTAAAACAATGAGGACATTTTCCATTCCAATTTGATTATTGAGAAATTTGAAAAATTTTTCAAGCATAAAGTCCAATCGTAAAAAATAGTCCATCACTTCCTGGCTGTATGGACCATAAGTATGCCCAATTCCATCAGCTACCGAAAGACAAACAGCCAGATAATCCGGATTTTCGTCATTCCCCAATTTTTCTTCAGCAATGATGGTTTCTGCCAGGTTTAATGTTACTTCATCCATCCACGGAAATTCCCAGTGAATGTCATAGGGTTCAGCTGCATAACCATCTTTTTTCGGTAAATAATGCGGAAATGTCCTTTGCCCATCAACACCTTCCTGAGGGAAATCGTCTTCCCTGCTATATTTTTCATAAATATCACTATTGCTCAATAGTCTATTCCACTTTGAATCAAAATAGGAATCAAAATGATCACTCTTGTTGAATTCAGACATCCATTCGGGGTACTCTTTCATGTAAGAGGAAGATGTTACAAAATCACCTGTTCCGCTGTCGAACCAGTAAACACCATCCGGATTCTCTCCTCCCATTGTAATGGCTGATCGGTTTTTTCCGCCAATTGAAAAAACTTGAGAATTGCTGTACTTACTTTTCAACCAATCGCCAATACCACTTACCAGTACATTTTTATAAGATACACTTCTACCTCTCCCGCTCAATGGTGGTGAGTTTTCATCTTCCACCGAATATTCACTTTTCTGAAAATTCCTGTTGTACCAGTAATTACCAATAATTCCATTCGTTCTCGGATAACTCCCCGTATAAATAGCCGCATGCCCGGAGCCAGTTGTGGTGTAGGCATGTGCTTGATGAGTGTTGGTAAAATTTACCCCCCCATCAATGAGCATCTTTAAACCACCTTCGTACAAATCATAAAACCTCTCAGTAAAATCATACTTCATCTGATCAACAGCAATCAATACCACCAGTCTCGGAACTTCGGCTGAATTTAAAGAACAGGACAGCGAAACCAGAGTAATGGCAGTGAGTATTAAAAAGATTCTATTTTTAAGAACTTTATTTGTCATAGGTAAAAAATAGTTGGGAATTTACACGGTGAAATTTTAGGATAAAAACGATTAGAATTAAATTCTGACACTTGGATAGACATGGTTTACACATTTAGAATTTAATGCTCTTTTATT
>CAYXUG010000036.1:0-22264 GCA_964468655.1 uncultured bacterium
AATCAAACGGAATAAAGATTATGCTCGATTTTGCCCATAATCCTCACGGTTTGAGAGCAATTGTTGAAATGGTAAAACAGATCCCGGCAACACGAAGATTGATTTTGTTGGGACAAGCTGGTGATAGGAGTAATGTCGATATTGAAAAATTAGTGACAGCTGCCTCATATCTTAATCCCGATAAAATTATTGCAGCAGAAATACCAAAATACCTCCGTGGGAGAGAGCGGGAGGAAGTTCCTAATCTGATAAAAAAATATTTTGTAGAGAATGGTACGGCTGAAGAAAATATTTCAATTGTAAGTGAAATGGCAAAAGGTGTCGAAAATGCATTGGCGTGGAGTCAAAAAGGTGACTTTCTGTTATTACTTGTTTTGGACCAGAGAGATGAAATTTATGAATTAATACAGGAATTTTTAAAACATTGAGACTGCGTTAATGAAAGATAAACTCGGACTTGCTATCCACGGCGGAGCAGGAACAATGTCGGTAATTGATATGACACCCGAATTGAGGGATGAGTACCATTCAGCACTTAAATATGTTTTGGATGAAAGTTTTAAAATCCTTGTTTCGGGCGGATCAAGTCTCGATTCTACGGAACACGCGGTAGTTTTACTCGAGAACTCACCCTTGTTTAACGCGGGAAAAGGGTCGGTTTTTTCTAGTAATGGCACCAATGAATTGGATGCTACCATCATGGATGGCGCAACACTGAATGCCGGCGCACTGGCGGTAGTAAAACGAATTAAAAATCCCATAAAAGCCGCACGGCTTGTAATGGAGAAATCAAAACATGTACTCTTAATGGGTGAAGGGGCAGAAGAATTTTCTAAGAAAATGAATGTTGAATTTGTTTCACCTGATTATTTTCACACTGAGAGACGGTGGAATCTTTATTTAAAAAGGAAAGAGGAGAAAAAAAGTGCTGAGGAAAAGTTTGGTACCGTTGGTGCCGTAGCCCGTGACAAAGATGGAAACCTCGCCGCTGCCACTTCTTCCGGAGGTACTTCAAATAAATGTATTGGCAGGGTTGGGGACTCAGCCATCATTGGCGCAGGTACTTATGCTGATAACACTACCTGCGCTGTTTCTGGTACGGGGACCGGTGAATACTTTATCCGCCTCTCAATTGCTTATCACATTTCTGCATTGATGGCTTATAACGGTATGTCCGTAACCCAAGCCAGTGATTATGTTATTAACAAGAAACTGGCAGAATTAGGTGGAGAAGGAGGTGTAATCGTTATTGACAAAGATTGTAATACAGCTCTACTGTTTAACTCTGAAGGGATGTACAGAGGTTGGATCAACGGAAATGGACAACCAGAAGTTCGGATTTTCGATTAAATGAAAAATTGAGTTCATCCCGGTTATTATTTAATGAATATTCATTGGTTATTTGGCAAACATAAAAAAGGTATTAAAAAAGTATATTTTCAAAACTTGACTTATTTAAACATTATACCTATAATCAGCGGCATTTTTAAAAGTTAAATTATCGAGTTTAGGATTTAAACTCCTAGGTAACAAAAAATAATATTTGATATCAATAATAATAAGGAGAGTATTGCTATGAAACGTTTAATTCATTCATTCTCAACTATTTTGATTTTGACAGCATTTTGTCTTTCTGTTTCACATGCTGCCGATGTCACCCGAAATAGTGATAATAATAGAGTTCCACTTCCAGGAGCGTATAAATTTGGAATTGAACCAATCCCAGACTTAACACAGGTATCAGAGGGTCAATCTGAAATAGTAAAAGCTGCCAATGCAGTCCCCTCTACTGTCAGCCGTGACATTACCATAACCACAGCTCTCGTTGATTCTTCTGTAAATGGCTATGGTATGATACTTCCCATGACCAATCCGATATATTGGCACCCGGATAATGGATTTGTATTAGGTTATCGCCAATGGCTTGGACCCTCTACCGAAGGATATTCATCCGGCTATATTGGTTCTGCCTATTCATCCGATGGTGAAGACTGGAGTGTTTATTCAAACCTGAATGTCAATTTACCATGGGGTGACCCTCCTACAGGGCGATATCCCAGCGCTGTGGGCGGCCTTGAGTATCCGTACGTTATTTGGAATGAGTATACTACAGCCGGTGGTGGAGATTATGGCGGACGTCCTATTTACAGTTGGGATCAGTTTTTCTATGGCGGTGGTTCATTTTTCTTACCTCCCGTTGACATTAATAATGGTTGTGGCACTTTGCCATGCGATCCGGCAGATAACTGGGTTGGTTCACCCAGTATTTCTGACGACAATGGTACACCCGTATTGAATACAACATTTTCCGGTTGGAGCGGAAGTAACTCAGATGCATTTGCTTCAGTCAGATATTTGTATCATTCTTCATTTCATGCATCCGGATATTTTATTTTCAATGACGCCTACACTGTTTTCAGCGGCGATGAGTTTGAACAGGAATCAGCTTCAGGTTCCTACACATCATCTGCTATTGTTGATGTAAACGATGAAGGGGTTGGATACGCAGGTGTAATTAGTTATTTCAGAGGTTCCATTGATGACCCTCCCACATCCATTGATGATGCTCATACAATTATGCTGAGGAAAACCGAAGACTATGGTGGAACCTGGAGCAGTGATGGACAAAATGGAAGTGATTACTACTATATATCCACGGATGCATTCAAAAGCATGTTTATTGATTCTGGATTGATGGAACCATTTATGGCTGATACAACCGGTGACGGTAATGAAGTTTTAGTAACACCCTCCGATGCCTATGTTCCCTATGATTTTGATATGAAAGTCGATGCTGATGGTGGTGTACATATTGTTGCCGGTGTAATACCGTCCGAAGGTGGGTTTATTTATTGGGTTCCCGGTTGTGCAATTTATCACATGTATAACCCCGATCCATCTAACCCTGATACCTGGGAAGCACACTATATTGCCGATATCTATGAAACCTTCATGTGGGATGTTGGCGGAACTGCCATGTATTTCCAGGTTTTTCCTGAACTTGCTTTAAGTGTTGAGAGTTCCGATGTCATGTATGCCACATGGGATGCTGTCACCTTTTCTTCCATTGATACATTGCCTGATGGGACTATTGAATACAATGACTGGAACAGGGATGTGTTTATTGCAAGATCGGAAGATTCCGGTCGCACATGGCCTGATGTGGATAACATTACCAATACAATTGGGCAGGATGAAAATAACTATTCTTTTGATGAAATTCATCCCCATCTTGCAGGCAATGCAACAGACGACGAATGCTATATTCTATACAATGAAGTAGAGTATGATGTCCCTCAGGAGGGTCTCGCTTGTCCGACGACTCCGGAAGATTGCATGCAGAGATATTGGTTTGCAAAAGTGAACTATTCAGGCATGGATGCGGGAGATTCTGAAACAACCACTATTCCTGGTGCATTTTCACTCCAGCAGAATTATCCCAATCCGTTCAACCCTGAAACATTCATTAAATTCGATCTGAACATTTCATCGGAAATTGAACTGGTTATCTTCGATGTTTTGGGTCAAGAAATCGAATCACTTGTGAACGGTGAGGTTGAAGCAGGAAGTCATGAAATTGTATTGGATGCATCCGGCTTTTCAGCCGGTGTATATTTCTATCGCCTGACGGTTGATGATATTTCTGATACCAAAAAAATGATTCTGTTGAAATAGAATCAGTTGACTTATAAGAAATTAACAGAAATATAGGACTTAAGTGGCAGGATCTTTTCTTGTCACTTGTCTGTTAATAAGCATAATCAAATAGTAACAAATGAAGAGCAAACAAAATTTAATCTTGAGATTTGCATCTTGCACTGTTCTGGTATGTTCAATTTTTATAATTTCCTGTCAGGAAGAAGTTGAGCAATCGGATAATGGAATTGAATTGATTAATACATTGGATGACCCTTCAGTGGGTAGCGGTTCGACAGGAATTGCGGAAGATTACTTTTATAATCTTGGTGACAATGTAATGGCAGAATTTTACCGTTTTGGGCAGGCAAACCGCAGAATAGATTACTCTTACAGCGATTATTTCACTTATAATAACGGTGAAGAACCTCCCATATTAGATTTTAAATCATTCCCGGATTTTCTTATTACAGTTATGCCACAAAATGAAGAATACACTGAGCGAATTTTTATTGATTCATTGTATCAGAGTGATTTTGTAAGTGAGGACAGCGTCGAATTAGTAAGAGACAGCTATAAAAATATTACGCGATTGGTTTGGGATACTGAACCTAGTATTGATGAACAGAAATACGATGACAGGAAAACAGAGATACCATCTTCTTCTGTTTCATTCACCTATCTTGATACTATGGATTTGTTATCGTATGCTGCTGTGGTAGACACACCTCTGATTGATGACGGTTTTATGTTTGTGGATTCTTCTGAATGGGTTGATACAACATACTTTTACTACTCTGAAAATAGTATTCTTTTTAGTTATTTATTTGAAGATACACGAACCCGGTTTAATAGTGATTCTTTGATGTTCAGAAAAAATAGTGATTGTAATGATAATGGAAGTTGGGACGATAATACGACTTCATCAAATGGCAACGGAATCTGGGATCCTGCTGAAGTTTTTTATGATATAAATCCAAATGGTGCTTACGATCCGAATGAACCATTCGAAGATAGAAACTGCAATGATGAATGGGATGATGCTGAAGAATTAACTCTGGATGTTAATGAAAATGGCTGGTATGAAGATGGAGACGAATTTATTGACAGGGATTATCCACTTTTTACAGAAGTGGAAGAATTCACAGATTTAAATGAAGACGGAATATCAGACAGTAATGAACTATTCGAATGGGCAACCAGCCCTAAAACACTCCTTGTGAATTGGATTGATCCTATGAATCCTGTGGTCATGGATACCATAGAAATTGGGGACTCTTTGGTAACACGGCATGGTCTTATTTATACTGATATTATTGAAGAGGTTGATTATACGGAGTTAAAGTCGAAGACGATAGGCAATATAGATTCACTTGTCACCCTATATACAAATGAAATTATCGCAAGTTTGAATGGAGAAAGCGGAGAATTTTTTATCTTAAAATCTGAATGGGAAGATGATTATGCTGATTCTGAAGATGATTTGCGTGCCTACAATTATCATTTATTTCGAAATGAAGAGCATGTTTTCCAATTAAGTCAACCAAGTTATTTTAAACCTTACGGGTATTATTTTGACGAACTTGCTATTGAAGGCGGATTTTGGCACAAAAATGAATTTGTTGAAAATGTTTTATTTTACACACCCGGAGGTGAAATTCGAGATGGTGAAATTGTTCAAGAGGTGTATTATGATACAACGGAGATTGCCATATATAAAATTGAAAAAACATTTACTGTGGAATCAGCTTCAGTTACTGCGCCTGCAAAGGTAATACGAGGATTTATCAATGAAGATGGACTAATTGAATGTTATCAGGGATCTGAATTTCAAGTAAGCTCTATTGAAGAATGCCCCGGTGCAGATACCACCTTCTCGGATTGTTTTCTCGTAGAACGGGTATTAACCATGACCATGGTTGGGAGCGGAGTCGAATTTGGCGAAAGAAATAAGACTTGGCTGGTAAAAGACTTTGGAGCTGTCAGGGATGAATTGGATATTCGCTGGTCAGAGTTTCCGGGACTTCCTGAAGAATGGGAACCCCTTAGTAGGTGGGAACTGGGAAGAATTACTATTCAACCGGCAGACAATGAGGGATTGTTACCCAGGTTGTTTGCCGGTAAAAAGCGTCAACAGTTGGATGAATTAGGCGGATTAGAGGAATTTAATTTTGATCCCTATCATTTTCACAGAACTTCAGGATTGCAAAGGGTAGAATTACCTGGTAATTAATATGATTATATTTTCAAAAAAACTCAAAATTGGATTAATCATTTTATTCTCGTGCATTACCCTGAATGCCGGAACTGATGGTACAATCCGAGGGCAGGTTACTGATGTGCAGGGAGATCCTCTCATAGGTGCACAGGTTTTTATCGGTGAATTGTCTGTTGGTTCTGTGGTGGATTTGAGTGGTAATTATTTAATATTGAACGTACCTGTTGGGAAGTATGATGTAACAGTCGTGATAATAGGTTATCAAAAACAGGTGATGAAAGATGTGACTGTTCTCATGGATCAAACAGTCTGGCTGAATTTTAAACTACCGATAGAAACTGTTGAAGGTGAAGAAGTTTATGTAACAGCTGAGCGTCCGCTGGTTGAGAAGGCAGTTACATCAAAAAAAGTAACTGTTGGTGCAGAAGCTATTGAATCACTCCCCATGAGGGATTTAAATGAATTGTATTCTCTCCAATCAGGTGTTGTAAAGGTAGAAAGCAGAAGGCAGGGTATTCCTGATCATGAAGAGAGAGGTTTAGAGGAAATTCACGTGAGAGGCGGAAGGTCTGGTGAAATTGCATACATGATTGATGGGTTGTACATACGAAATCCAATATACGGTGGTATTGGAAATGGAACACGTTTAAATCTGTTTGCGGTTCAGGAATTCGACTGGCAAGCGGATGGATTTAATGCAGAATACGGCGATGCAATGTCTGCTGTTTCCAATATGCATACTAAAGTTGGGGGAGAAAATTTTGAGTATCATTTTAAGTATGAAACCAGTCTATTAGGTTCTGAACTTGGTTCCCAATATGATGCATTAAGAGGATTTAATGATTTAAATTTTGGATTCGGTGGTACATTCCCGTTTTTTAAGAAATTAAATTATTGGTTTTCTGGTCAGTTCACCAATAATGATTCATATAAAATTTATGAGTTCGATGATAAAGCATACCAACTTCTCCCGGGGCAGGATGATTATTTCGATTTTGTATTTAACGAAAACGACCCATCCTACCAATCAATTAATAATCAAAATATAACCAATTTGGTTCAACCATGGGATAATGTTACCGGATTTAGAGGGTTTGGCTTAGACAATACACAAGATATTTTTGGGAAATTAACGTACAGACACTCTTCCAGACTTCGATTCAATGTTACTTATTGGGATCTAAAAGCTCACAGAAAAGGATTTAGCCCAAGATACCTGTATTGGGATGATGGGCAAAACGAATTATTCAGGGATACCAAGCGGTTAACCTTTGAAATGAATCATTCAATTTCCAATAAAACTTTTTACACAATCCGTGCGGCAGAATTTATTCAGGACCAATTTCAAGGAGTCCGGTGGATGGACAGTGATGATGACGGGTATCCCAATTGGTTTGAATGGAGATTTTCTGCAGGAGAGTTTAGAGGACAATCGAATCCCTATGATGCAGATGTAATTCCTTATTCGATGAAAGGTGATACTATAGAGTACACAATGAAGGATGGAAGAAGCGGCTGGTATTATGGAGCGACGCCAGGGTTATACAACTGGGCAATAGCCGAAGAATTTACCGATCAAAATGGAAATGGAATTTGGGACGAAGGTGAACCCTGGGAAGATTCTGACGGTGATGGTTTGTGGAACAATCCTGAATTAATTGAAAAACTATATCATAGAGATGGGTCATATTGGCTGTCTCCTGAAATGTACGAGGCATATTGGGACAATTATGATGCTTGGCATTTATTGCAATATTATACACAGCAGCCATTTATTGAAGCGATAGCAACGGGGGGAGATTTTTTTGAAATTCTTGAAATTCTTCAGTCAGTAGAAGGACCAGAGGCATCAGAATTATTTCTTTATTATTATCCAAATATTTTCACCGGATTTGATATGTGGGATGAGCGCAGCGCTTTTGGTGGGCACGATAAATTTTATGCATCATCCCGTGCGGTTACGAGGGAAATCAGATTCGATCTTACGTCACAGGTAACAGACAAGTTAAAATTACGGTCCGGAATTGATTTTAAATCACATAGGTTAAATTTTTATGAAGTCAAATATCCATGGCTGGGAACTGGTGCGTTTATTCAGACATTCGCTGAGCACTGGGAAGATACAGGACCTGATGGTATGCTGCCGACAGATGCCGGATATGAAGAAGCGGATCAGGGTGAGGGTAATGGAACATGGGACCCCGGTGAGTATTATTCCGATGCAAATGAAAACGGTAAATGGGATGATTTTCGTGAACCCATGGAATTTGCTACTTATTTACAGGGAACTTTTGAAGTACCGTGGATGGTGATAAATGCAGGTATTAGACTTGATGCAGTCAACTACAACACCAAAGTATGGGCAGATACTGCAGGGTATTTTTCCCCGGGAAGACCCTGGTATTATTCAGATGTTAATGATAACAATGAATGGGATAATGGTGAGGTTGCTAGCGATCTGGCCGGACTTGCACATCAAAAGGTATTTTTTGCGGATTCCAAATGGTTGTACAAATTAAGTCCCCGGCTTGGAGTGAGTCATGTTATTACTGACAAGTCCACTTTTACCTTTAACTATGGCTTATATTTTCAAACACCGATTTATCAGAATGTATTTTTAAACACCAACAGATTGGAAGATCCGGAAGCATTGTTTGAAACGGATAGTGATGATGAAGCGGGTAATCTTGGAAATGCCACTATGAGTGCCATGAGAACGCAATCTTATGCGTTTTCCTTTAATGTGCAGGTTGGCACAAAATGGCGATACTCTGTAGGGGCTTGGATAAAGGACATCGATCAATGGTTGGCTTATAAAAACCAACGATCAGGAGTCTACCAGTATAAGGTTTTTTCTAATGGAGATTACGGTAGTGTGAAAGGAATCGATTTCACTCTTGAATTGAGGACCAAGAAAATCAATTCACTATTGCAATACACCTATTCAGTGGCTAAAGCCAACAGTGAACACGATTGGGCACAGGAAGATGTTGGGTATGTAGATGCACCCTCTCAGGAATACAGAATGCCCTATGATCGCCCCCATGATCTTACATTTTCATTATATTCAATTATACCATTTGGAATTAGTGCAGGAATTACAGCATTTTATCAATCCGGGTATCCTTATACTCCTTACTTCATCGAAGAGGGGCAAGTTGATCCTCAGGAAGATGTGAAAAATAAATTTTCCAAAAGGGCGCCCTCGTACCGTAATGTAAACTTATCACTTTCAAAATCAGTTAGTTATGGTAAACAAAAGATTTCTCTCGGCGTAAATGTTTATAATGTTTTTGATATAAAAAGCGCTTTGGATATTTACTATTTGACAGGAAAACCTGATGACCCCGGAACTCATTACCTTGATCAAGTAGGTCTGCCAGATGCACAACATATATATTCTGGCTCATTTTTTGACCAACCTTGGAAGTTTGATGCTCCAAGGGAAATTGATTTTTTTATTAAAGTGGATTTTGAATAATGACGCTAAATAATTTTAAGCTTTATTCAATTTCCTGTTTATTTCTTATCTGTGGTATACTCACGGGTGCTGAAAATGAGCAAACCTCAAATAATAGCAGGAATCTTGGAAAAATTGGAGATTATCCATTTCCTACCAATCCAATGAATGACAGGGGAAAAGGATATCTAATATCAGGTAAACTTAAAAATGCTATAACAAATTATGGTGATTTTATTAACTGGGGTGAAAAACCGGCAGGACTCTGGGGGGATTATGCATATTTGCCTAATGTTACATTTATGGCGGGTGTTCCCGGGCATGCATATTCATCTGACTTTAATTGGAGTATTGAAGAAACCATTGAAGAAGGGGGTGACGTTGTTCGGCGGACATGGTCATCAAAGAGCGTATATAATTCGTGGTTTGAAAATGGCGATACCAATTTTGTAGGAATACTATTTGAGGCGGCAGATGGGAGAGGTATTTGGGAACCCGATAGTGTCTCAAAGAAATCATCCGTTGATGGTATTACTGATTACCACCAATGGGGAATTAATAGCGATTCAGGATTTGTATTTATTAGTGTTCCGGGTGAAATAAGTCCCAATAAATCAACTTCGAGAATTGGGTTGATTTATCCCTGGGCGTTAAGACCAACCCTAAAATTCAGAGCAGATGAATACGATGTGTACGAATACGGGGATGATAAGGAAGAGTGGACCCAGGATGATAATTATATGTATTACGGAGCGACTGTTTCAGAATCGTGGTTCACCCGTTGGGATCCAAGTTCAAATACAGATTGGCATGCTTCAACGATGTCAAGGGTGAATACACACAATACGGAAGAAACTGCTGGCAGTATTTTTGGTGATACTCCTTTTACTGATTCAGGTGACTCTTATCCATTATTAGCGCATAGTAATTATTCATCTACCTGGCCTGTAAAGTTAAATTTAGAAACAAATGAATTTGAACCCTACTGGCCGGGATGGTGGGCGGAGAATTATTATGGAGACAGTCCACAGGAGATTTGGGATCAAGAAGGTATTGTTGGATGCAGTAGAGATCGTAAAGACCCCGATTGCTGGAAAGAAGATCCGGGCAGATTTATTGCTGACACGGATGTATATATGGAATTTGATGACAGATGGGCCCACCGCGGAAACACGATCAACACCAATGATGAATATGAACAGGCCGGTTATCCACTGGGGGTGAAAGTGATGGCGGAAGCACACTCTTATGGTGTCAATTATGCTGAAGATGTAATGTTTGTAACCGTTAGAGTCCGTAATGAAAGTGGTGACTGGTGCGCTTTTGAGCGGGATACAGATGGAAATAAAGTACCAATTACAGATGAGTACGGAGTTCAACTGTGTGGTGAAGGATTGTACATGCCTGACGGAACCAAAATAAATCACGGGACAGGGTTTAATTATCAGGGTGTGAGTCTTGGTTTTTATATGGATGCAGATGCCGCAATGGGTGATATAAATGGGTATAATGGATCTATTCATACAAATGCTGATGATATGATGGAATATATTGACTGCAAAACTTCAGATGAGCATTTTCCTGATGGCTGTCCGGAGGTTGCAGGTCAGGAATTACGGATCAGTATGGCAGTCATTTATGATTATGATGGTATCAGTGGCATAGCAAGAGATTTAGGAATAGTTGGAACCCAGCTTCTTGACTCGCCATTAGCCACAGATAATGTTGATTTAGATCAAGATGGAATTACAGACATTTATCCCGGCGAAAAACTGAAAATGACAGATTGGCATTGGTTTGACTGGTATAACAGACCGGGTGTAATTACAAGAGAAAGCGGAGGAAATTGCTGCGCTGGTGATCCCGGGCGTCCGCAGGCGAAGAATAAAGAAGAAATTTTACTTAAGGTTATGAGAGGAGATACTGTAAATCTCAGTAATAATGAGAAAAATTGGTTTTTCCATTCTAAAAATCCGGATATTGATCAGGAAGATCCGGACTTCAATCCTCACTTCGATTCATTAGAAGGAATTGAGGAAACTGATTTTTGGTTTGAGGGAGAAGATGGTCTCGATTGTGTTCTCGTAATGAGCTGCGGACCGTTAGATTTAGAGGTTGGTGAAGAAGTTCCTTTTTCATTTTGCATCATTTTCGGTCAAAACAATGACGATTTAATCAGGAATGCAGTTTTTGCGCAGATTATGTATAATAACCATTATCAAGGATACACTCCTCCGTCAAGACCGAATATTAAAGCTGTTAGTGACCAGGGGAAGGTTACAATTTATTGGGACGATTCGGCAGAGATTTCCAGGGATATTGTAACGGGATATTCAGATTTTGAAGGTTATAAAATCTACAAGAGCAGGGATAAGGGAAAAACGTGGGGATCACCGGATAAGAGAATTTATGATGACACCGACATATTGGCCGGGTGGCAACCATTAAATCAGTATGATCTAACGGCGGAAGAGGATTCTGTTTATTGTGTTTTTGGTGTTGATGAAAATGGTGAATGTGAAGTGAGAGGGAATTGCCCGGAACCGTGTATCCGGGGGAGAAGTATTCAAGGTCCTGACCCTCTGACACCTTGGTTCAGCTTAGGCAATGATACCGGATTCGATGATATTAGACTTGTTGAGCCGGTTGTCATAGATGGAATTGAATATACATATTCCTACGTTGATACAAATGTGATAGATGGTTTGGAATATACTTATTCAGTCGTTGGTTATGATATGGGTGTTGAACCGCCGTACGTTGTAGATTGGGTTTCCGATGGGAATGGTAGTTTTATCCCTGATACGGTTTTATCTAATGCAAATCCGGACAATTGGTCTGAACCGACGGGATATCAATTAATTGAAAATTCTAAAGGAACAACCAATCTTGATCCGAATTTTGTAACTGTATATCCGGGACCTCCACCAACGATAGATTTATCTTCTGTGCAGGTTGTACCCAATCCGTATATTGTTCATTCGATGTTCCCGGAAACTGAATATTTAAAATTAATCAGGTTTACCAACCTTCCGTCAAAATGTACGATTACAATTTTTACAATTTCAGGTGAAAAAGTGACACAAATAGAACATGAAAACGAAGATGAGGGCTATATAACATGGGACCTGCGTACAGTAAATAATCAGGAAATTAGTCCCGGATTATATTTGTATGTAGTCGAATCCGGAAAACAAAAACATATTGGAAAATTTGCGGTGGTCAGATAATGAAAAAACGATATTACTTTTGCATAGTTTATTTTTTAATCAATATAGCAAGCGCACAGTACAGAGATAAACCGGATGTAGTTACGAAAGTTGCTACGTCAGCAGGTAACTGGTTAAAATTGGGTACGAGCGCACGTTCAGCAGCGATGGGAGGTGCCTTTGTTGCATTTGGTGAGGGAGTTACAGCTATTCCCTATAATCCCGCTGGCTTAGCATACATCAAGGGTTCGGAGGCATATTTTTCCCGAACCAACTATTTGGCTGATATCACATACAATGTGATAGCTTATGGGTCAAGTTTATCTCCTTACGATTATTTTGGTATTAACCTTTTTTATCTCGATTCAGGCCCCATGGCTGTTACCACCGAACAATTCCCCAATGGTACCGGAGAAGATTTTAATGTACTCTCATTGTCTTTAAGATTGGCTTATGCAAGGGTAATGACAGACCGGCTTAAAATAGGTGTCACGGTTAACTATATTCGAGATGAAATATATACAACACACATGCAGACTCTTGCTTTTGACATTGGATCAAACTTCAATACGGGGATTTATGGTTTTACTCTGGGAATGAATGTATCAAACTTCGGTCCCGAAGTTCAATATCAGGGTGAAGGATTACAGGTAATTGTTCCCGATACACTCGATGTTGAGGAACGTTTAAATAAAGTTACCGATAAATTCCCTTTGCCGCTGCTGTTTCGACTCGGGTTAAAAAATGAATTAATGGGTTCATCTGAGGATGCGTTAATAAAGAGTTCCAGCCACAAGTTAACTATTTCAGCAGATGCAAATAATCCCATTGACTATACTTTAAACGGTAGTATAGGAGGAGAATATTCCTTCAAGAATCTGGCATTTTTAAGAGCCGGTACAAGATTAGGGCATGATACAGCAGGATTTTCAGCAGGGGGTGGATTGATTATTGGAACCGGTAAAATGAAGATAAAAGTAGATTATGCATTTATAGATTATGGTATTCTGGAAATGATGCATCAAGTGGGATTAGGGTTAGAGTTTTAATTTATTTCATTCAATATTATGAAACTTATCAAATTATTATTCCAAGCTGAAATTATATTATTTTCAGGTATTCTTTTTTCACAAACATTCATTGGAGATTATTCAGCTCCTTCAATACCAAAGGTTTTTGCAACTGTACAACATGAAAAAGTTTATTTAACCTGGAATAATATTGCTGAATCTTCAATTGATTCGGTAACGGGGTACAGAGAATTTGAGGGATACAGAATTTACAAAAGCACTGACAGCGGTCAAACCTGGGGAGGTGTAAATGCTCGGCTGTATAATTACAACGGGAATTTTATAGGTTGGAAACCATACGCACAGTTTGACCTGAGCGAAGATAATGATGTGGATTTCTGTATCTACGACCCAGACTGCTTAAGCAGTGATCCGAAAAGGGGAGAAGAAATATCCGGTCCTGATCCATTGAATCCGCGCATCAATCTGGGTGAAAACAGTGGACTCCAATATACCTTTGTAGATACCAATGTTTTTGATGGAATTGAATATACCTATTCTATCACCTCCTATGACGTGGGATTGCGTACATTTTCAGTGGAATATGTAGATGAAGATTCAAATGGTGTTTATGAAGCTGATACTACATGGTCGGAATCCAATCCTGATCATTTTATAGGTCCTGATACACTGACTTACTACGATCTTGATGATAGCTTAAATGTTCAGGCAAATCCCACCAGAGGTTTCCCAAGTCTGGAATGCCCAAGAGGGACAACACAAGCCGATAACAATTTTGTAACTGTGATTCCCGGTTACTTTGCCAGTAACATCACATTTCCTGAGGATGATGACGCGGGGTCATTTTTTGTGGATTATGGAGGGAATACCGGGACGGGTGACATCTCGTATATCATTGCAGATACTGATTCACTGACCGATGAAGTACTGAAATTCGAAATTCAGGCTGATCTTGGTGCCACCGCTGTGGAAGGAATGGCTGCCGATAATCCATTGCTTTATGTGTACGAAATTGATGATTCTCTCAGCCAGACTCCTGTTGAGATTGATACCATTTATGCCGTAGGAGATTTAGATAGCACACAAATTGACTCATTGATGGATTTGCCGGGAGCAGATTCAAGTAATGCTCAGATACAAATTCCAAAATACATAATTATTTCAGAATTGAATGAAGTCAGCGACCTTTTGGCAGGCATCCGGTATCAATTTGAAAATCTGCCGGAAACGATTGCAGGTGCCGGAGATGATGCTTTTATAGAAAGTGTAGATTTTTCAATAGATAGTCTGGTTTTCGCTTACTACGATATAAACTTGAAGTATTTTAATTCAAACGAATACAAAAGGAGACTTAATTTTGACTACAAGATTGAGTTCTCAACCGATTTGGGTTTGGATACTGCTTTATCAACAACTTTCCCCCAGTGCACTCTACCGGCTCTTCCTTTCAAAATCACAAATATGTCCACGGGTAAAAAAGTGCAACTTTCACATGCAGACTGGGGTGCTGAATCTGATCAAGGGAATAATGATCCATCATTGGGAATGATGGATTGTATCTGGACACGCAATGAAGAATTGACATTTACCGAATTATTTGAAGTCAGCGGTGAAGATACTTATGTATCATCGTTCAAACTTCGCCTTGATTACGATGTTGAAACTATATTACCTTTCCTGCCGGATTGGGAATCAGGTAAAACGTATGAGATAGAAGATGGCGTATATTATAAGGCAATGATCTGGGAAGCTGTATCTTCAAGCCAGGGTGTTGCACCGTCTGCAACTGATGAAGATAATCCATGGATTTTGGAATTTCCATGGGACGAAGGCGATTCTGTTATCATTCACCTCGAGAAGTTTTTTGTTGATGGAGACAGTTGGGTAGTGGACATGTCAAAATTGGGTAAGCCACATGAGGTTACACAAGATGAACTTGAGCAAGTTACTGTGGTACCAAATCCGTATATTGTTCATTCATTGTTCAATGAAACTCCAAATAATAGAAAATTAAGATTTACGCACCTTCCCCAGCAGTGCAGAATCTCCATTTACACCATTACAGGAGAATTGGTCACCAGTTTTGAATATGATGAACGATATGAAGGAAATGCATGGTGGAATTTGCGGTCGGGTAACAATCAAAATGGTAATGAAGTGTCGCCGGGACTATATATATTTCTGATAGAGACAGATGATTTACAGCAGATTGGGAAATTTGCCATTGTTCGTTAAATCCGGTTATTTATTGAGGTGTAATTTTTTGAATGTTTGTGTAAATTCAGTTGTTGTAAATACTCGAGTGAAACATTAATTTAGTGAGAATTTAGTCGTTGATCGTTAATAAATAGTAGATTATATCATAACATTGAATCAACATTTTAGCATATTATTAAACAAATAAAATCAGGGAGAAAGCAATCATGAAATCGATTATTAAACTATCAGGTTATTTCCTTTTAACGGTGCTGCTTACCGGGCAAATTTTTACAGCAGGAGCGGAACAGATATTGACTCCATTGAGGATGGTTGAAAACCATCAGGAAGTTACACTTATCAGTGCTCACGATGGTGAAATAACATCTACTGTTCAAATTGAGGTAAATACAAACCAATCAAATTTAAGAGGTGGATCTTATTCAGTAATCTGCCAGAATGAAGATGGAAATTATAACTCGAGTATGGAAGATTATTTATATACCCCGGAAATTGAACTTCCATCGGGCAGTTCTGTCGTAGCTGATTTTATGGTGAGGGGTTTACTCATTGATTTCGATATATTCCCTGAAGTAGATTATTGGGGAGTTGAGGTTACTCCAGATGGTGGTGAAACGTGGTACCCTGTGTCAAATCCTTATGGTGACCCCGATGGTACTTGGTATGTTTATACAGATACTCCCGATATATGGGGGTCATTTAATGATCTGTTCACCACTCCCATTGTGATTGATGATTATGCAGGATTAACGGTTCAATTTAGAATGTATCTTCATTCTGACGGCGATGACGTCCCGGATGAAGCTGAAGGGTTATTTATTGATGATTTTGTTGTAGAAGTAGATGGAACTGAAGTATTTAATGCAGATTTTGAAGATGATACAATGGGTGACTGGGTTTCTGTAGATGCAACTGCCACTGATCCCGTATGGCATCAAACAACTTACGGTGCATATGAAGGTCAATCTTTTCGCATGGCTGATCCTGATGTTGGACCCAATGGGGGTTATCTTGATCACTGGTATCAGGTTCTTGAAACACCATCTATTGATCTACCAGATGCTGGAGATATGGAACTGACTTTCATGCAAAAGCGCCAGATTGAAGGACTCTGCACAGCCGGTTGCCCAACATGCACGGGAGGCGGTACTTTTGATGGATGGGATGCATTTAATGTAAGAATTTCATCCGATGGAGGATCAACTTGGGAAGTTTTACAGGCATCCGATTACAATACCGATATCACTTACAGCTTCGGATATGAATTTGAAGAAGGATGTGATATTCCAGGTTGGGGCGGACCGGAATCAGGAGGATCTTGGCAGGAAACTTCCATTTCTATACCTTCAAGCTACAATGGTCAATCTGTTATTATCAGGTTTGCGTTTGCATCCGACCCGGCTTACAATACAACCAATAATTCAAATTTAACCGGAGTTTGGATTGACAATATTAATGTGGCTGATGTATTCACTAGTGACGCTGAAGATGCTACCGAATTTGTAGCTAAATCTTTGGTTACACTTGGAGGTGATATATGGCATGTTGCTTATACTGCTGAGGAGGTGCAGTATCCAGCTCCAACAAATCTATCTGCTCAACCGGATGATGGATTGGTAACGTTAACCTGGGATGCAGTTGGTGGTGTGGAGGGTGAAATTGCATTTGACAATGATAATTTCACTAATGGAATCTTTACTACCGGAGGTACATTTGTTGCGGGTGAATTATTTAATACTCTGTTTGGTGCAGCAGTTACTGAAGTTAAAGTTTTTGGTTTTGATGGAACCGGTGTTGTAGATGGCAATACAACAAAAATATATGGGTACAATGCAATTGGTGGATCAGTCGATTCTTCTCCAACCTATGAGAAATCTATTCAACTGACTATCGGCGCATGGAATACAGTGGACTTAAGTAATGATGGGTGGATTTTCAGCAATGAATTTGTAATTGGTCTCGAAGGTGGAACTTTGGAGGATGAATCAATTATTTATGCAGCTTTGGATGAATCAGCAGCTCCCTCAACCAACAGTTACGTGAACTTAGGCGGCTGGGATACCTGGCAGAACGTTGCGGAAAGTAACAATCTTCCTGATGGAGAGTGGGGCATCAGAGCAACAGTTGAGCCCTTAGGAGATGTTACGGTTGTTTATGATGTATACAGAACTGAGTCCGGGATTGATTTTGGTCCGGAACCACTCTGGTATGGTGATAACTGGCCGGCAACTGTATTTGAAGATCCCATGGTAACCAATGGAACAAACTATTGTTATGCTGTAAAAGCAGTCTACAATCCTGGTAACGATGAGCAGGTAAGTAGTCTGTCTGATTCAGCCTGCGTTACTCCTGAAGCACAGACTACTTATGAAATCGCTTATGATGATGGAACTGCAGAAACGAGTGTTACCTTTCTCGGAACTGGCGGTATGTATTCGGTGAAAATGACCCCGAATGATTATCCTGTACAAATATTGAAAATCAGGTATTATGCCACCAATACCGGGACCGGGCTACATAACCTTTTTGTCTGGGATGATGATGGTGCCAATGGAATGCCCGGAACTCAATTAAATACAAATCTCCTTTTTGCTACTATTGAAGAAGGATGGAATGAAAAAGATGTTTCGGCGAATAATATTGTAATTTCGGAAGGGTCGTTCTATGTGGGCTGGGAAGAAGTGATTTCAGCCAGCCAGCTTGGATTGGACGAGGACCTGCCAGTTGACGGAAACAGTTACTACAAATTCTCAGGCGGAGATTGGGCATCCATTTCCGATTTAGGTTATAATGGAGACATTATGATTCGCGCAAAAGTTGATTGGCTTATGAGCGCAGATGAAAATGTGGATGGTCAAATTCCGTCAAAATTTTCATTGAGTCAGAATTATCCAAATCCGTTTAACCCGATTACGCAGATATCATTTACGCTACCAGAGAACCAAAAAGTAAAACTGTCTGTCTTCGATATGACCGGAAGGGAAATTGCGATTCTAATAAATAAACATTTGGAAGCAGGGAACTACGCTTATTCATTTGATGGGCGCGATCATTCATCCGGTGTCTATTTTTATCGTTTGGAAACAGAATCGTTTGCATCTACCAAAAAGATGATTCTTCTAAAATAAACAATTTTAAGTTTAATGTAAAACGGAGGCAGGTTTGAAACGAACAGGAAAATTCCTGATCTTAAGTGCTTTGATAATGGCATTCACCGTAGTTTCAGGGAAAACATCACTGGACGGTATTTATTATGCTGATATTGTCAGGGTATATTTCGAAAATGAACTTGGGGAAATTGAATTAATTTCAACTGAGAATGGAAAAAGGACACAATTCGAATCCTTGAACCGGATCATGGATGACTTTCAGGTTGATGAAATTGAACAATGGATTCCAAATTCAACTGAAAAGGATAGAGATGGTGACTGGTATATCGGCAGGTATTATCAGGTATATTTGCCTGAAGCCAGGCAGGATATTCAAACACTCGTGAATGTTTTTGAATCTGATTCTCACATTCGTTTTGCAGAAAGAGTTCCTGTCCGCCGCTTAGATTATACCCCGAATGATATCCGATACAACCAGCAGTGGTATCTCCCAACCATTCAAGCGCCTGAAGCGTGGGACTTGTGGGATATTGACGGTGGTGAAAATCCCGGTGATCCTTCCATTGTGGTAGGCGTAATAGACACCGGGTGCGACTGGGATCACACTGATCTCAGAGATAATCTCTGGCAGAATTTGGATGAGGATGCAGATGGAGATGGAAGTACCATAGAACAGATTGGGAATACATGGCAGCTTGATCAGGGTGATATCAATGGAATAGATGAAGACGGCAACGGCTATACTGATGATTTAATTGGCTGGGATGTGGCAGATAATGATAATGATCCTACTGGTCCTCCCGGTCAGGGGAATTTTGGTCTTAACATGCATGGAACTCACGTAGCGGGAATCTCGGCTGCTGTAACCAATAATGGTACTGGAGTTGCCAGCACTGGCTGGTCAATCCAGCACATGGTTGTAAAATGCGCGCGAGATAACGATCCAGACGGTGGGATTTGGAACGGTTATACAGCAATTCAGTATGCAGCAATATCCGGTGCTGATATCATCAATTGCAGCTGGGGTGGCGGCGGTTTTAGTGCGGGAGAACAGAATGTTATTAATAATGTTTACAATAATTATGGTGTAATTGTGGTTGCATCAGCAGGAAATGGAGATAATTACGGCAACGAAGAATATGCCGCTCATTATCCTTCAAGTTACGAGAATGTTATATCAGTGACAGCTCTTGGCCCAGGTGATAATTGGAACCACTGGGCTACATATCATGAATCAGTAGATATTGCAGCTCCCGGAGAAAGTATACTCAGTACAGTATATTCTAATATTTCAGGGGGGTACCAATCTTGGGACGGAACTTCCATGTCAGCTCCTGTTGTTTCAAGCTGCTTTGGATTACTTTGGTCATTCTTCCCGGATTCCTCTAACAATTGGATTGAAAATACTCTTTTGGAAAACTGCGATGATATATATGAAATCAATTCAGATCCTGAATATGCCGGCCGGTTGGGTCGCGGAAGACCAAATATACACAAAGCAATTGTATCGGGCGTTTTTCCCAGTTTATCGGTTTTGTCATACTCACTTCAGATTGATGGTGATGATGATGGCCAGTTAAATCCCGGTGAAAACGCTTTAATGCGTATTATACTCAGGAATGATGATGGATATGCTACAGCTACAAATATTTCTGCTGTTTTGTCCTCATCCTCCCCTGATATAATAATTACTGATGATACAGGAACCTGGGAAAACCCTATTCCTGGCGGCAACACCGGTTTAAACTTGGTGGATAGATTTGAATTCGCTATAACCGAAGATGCAATTCCAGATGAAATACCGGTGACATTAACCATTACAGCAGGTGATCCATCTTTGGGATATGAAGCTGTAGAATCATTTGATATCACAGTAACCTTAAATCAGGTTGGTTTTCCATTTAATACTGGGAACTCTATACAGTCATCCCCAATTATTTTTGATATAGACAAAGACGGAGAAAAAGAAATTGTAGCAACTTCTGATGATTTCAAAGTTTATGCATTGGATAAATTAGGGAACCTTGAATGGTCGTTTGCTACAGGTAATCAGATCTGGGCATCTCCCGCAGTTTCTGATTTAGAAGGTGATGGTGATATGGAAATAATCATTGGTTCAAAAGATAAAAATCTTTATATCTTTAATTCTAACGGCTCAGTTCAATTGCAGTATACAGCGGACAATTTTTTAATGACAACATCTGCCATTGTTGACTTGGATGGCGATGGAGACAGGGAAATTGTATTTGGGGATTTCGGCGGGATGCTTTATGCAATTAATCATGATGGGTCAGATGTCAATCAATTTCCCGTTGAGATTGGCGAATCCATTATGGCTGCCCCGGCAGTGGGTGACTTAAACAATGATGGCCTTGTGGATATCGTAATTGGAACATGGTCAGATAAGATTCATGTGTATTCATCCGATGGAAATTTGATGAGCGGGTTTCCTTATATTACGGGTAATAGAATAAATTCTGATCCTGTTATAGCTGACTTAGATGGAAATGGTGATTTAGAAATTATAGTTGGATCTGACGATAATATGCTTCATGTGATTAACCATGATGGATCTTTGGTATTTGCATACGAAGCAGAAAGCGATATTAAGGGTTCACCATCAGTGGAAGATATTGATGGAGATGGGGACATTGAAATATTTTTCGGTAGTAATGATGGGAAACTTTATGGCATAGATCATGAAGGTAATGATCTTGATGGCTGGCCTTTTTCAACCTTAGCACCAGTTGCAAGTTCTCCGGTATATTTTGATTTGGATAATGATGGCATTCCGGAAATCATTTCTGCTGAATCTAATGGAGATCTATTTGCATTGTCCACCGCAGGAGAATTGATATCCAACTTTGCAGTTCCGACGAACGGCAGTATCAACGGCTCGTTTTCAATTAGTGATCTGGATGGTGACGGTGATCCCGAAATTGCCTTTGGTTCGTCAAATTCAGTGTTTGTAATTGATGTAAAATCCCAGCACAGCGGAACTAATTATTGGAGGATGGACAGAGGCAATCCCCATAGAACAGGAAACAGAGAGGATTATAATCTTGTATCAGTGGATACAGATATTTCTGCGATTCCTGAAAAATTTGTGGTACACCCCTCATTTCCAAATCCCTTTAATCCTTTTACATCATTGAAGTATGAATTGCCGGAAGATGGTTACGTTTCTGTTGAAATTTATAACCTGTTAGGTCATCTTGTTACAACATTGCTGTCTGAACGACAAAATGCAGGAATTCATACTGTCATTTGGAATGCAAAGTCTTATAGCAATTCTGTGAGTAGCGGTGTATATCTAATAAGGATTGAAACAGAAAATAAGGTAGCAGTCCAAAAACTTGTTTATTTAAAGTAGGTGCATAAAA
>CAYXUG010000037.1:0-21814 GCA_964468655.1 uncultured bacterium
TATAAAGTCCTTGCACATGGAAACCCTACGTAGTAGTAACTGTAGTACGGGGTGCTGTAGTTACGGTACCAGGATCGACAACTGTGCGGATTGTTGTACCACGAACCACCGCGTTTAACACGACTCGATGAGCCTTCACTGTACCAGCTTTTCGTCCATTCCCACACATTACCTGCCATATCGTAAGCGCCAAACTGACTGGGGCTGTCTGTTGTTACAAAACCTTCGTAGGTCTGTCCGTTGTAAAAGCCAGCCGGTGTGGTGCCGTTATCCCAAGGGTCTCCGCTACCCGAGTAATTCGCCCTGCTTCCGTCTATACTGTTGCCCCACGGATAATCGTAACCGCTATTGCCTCTTGCCGCTTTCTCCCATTCATATTCGTCAGGCAGGTGCAGTCCGTAGTGTTCAGCAAATTTGTAGGCGCCAAACCAGGTTACTTCTATTACCGGATGACCCCCATAGCCCTCGGTTACAATAAATGTTGTGCCGTTCCAGTCAATTCTACCGTAATTGTAACTGTCAGATGGTTCTCCCAAATCGTACAACTCATAGTTACCGCCTGGGTATTCTCCATCACCGGGATAAAATCCCTCCACATCACCACCGCTAAGCCACACTTCACCGGTTGCGTACGCTTCTATTAAAAATTCGGTGTACTCAGCATTGGTTACTTCATATTTCATGATTTGGTAATCGTAATCAATGTTCAAAATCTGATCATCACTGCCGTAGGTGTAATCTCCCGCTTCAACGGTTACAAATTCAAACGGTATTTCTCCGGCAACATGCCCGGTGGCAATCACTTTCACTTTGACATTTTCGTCAAAAGTGTTGTTGTATTCCTGTCCCAGATTCCATTCGATTTCTTTACCGGTTCCCGGCACCACACCCGTACCCACAGCACCGGTAACATAGACGGTTAAATTATATGTAGCGCCGGCATCAAAGCTAACTTCCACGGTTACATTAAAATCTGTGAACAGCGTATCCTCGGTTAAGTCGTAGGTGATGTCCACTATTTTACTGCCGTCTGTTCGCTGCGCGGCGGTTACATTGGTTACCTGCGCCTGTTGGGCAAAAGCAAGCTGTAAGGTGAGCAGTACAAATAAATAGCTTAGTTTTTTCATGGTTGTCCTCCTGTTAATAATTTTTTTCTCAAACCGTTTTCACCATTAGTAAAATCCAAGTTATGTAAAGTGATAGTAAAATAATCACTATCTCTTATAGTCTTCTGCAAATACTGAGAAAATGTACGAAGAAAATATTATAATTTCAAGATTGTACCTGCTATAATGCCGGATGTGTGATTGAATCTTTTAATTGAATAAAACGGGCTAACCTATTTTTTGTTGTAACCAATTAAGCTGTTTGTCAAAACCATCACCCTCACCTTCCGAAGGATCCTGTGGATTATCCTCTCCCGTCAAGGGAGAAGAGAAGAGGGGGTGAAATTCACAAGGTTGAAAAAGATTGTAACCCTCAAATGTGTACTTGTGAGAAAAGTAATTAAAAAATAATTGTATGGCTTAATGAAAAAGCAAAACCCTTAGCATAATTAAATATCCCGCCGTTCTGAGAAAATCCAAAATCCATTACATAGTGGTTGGACTTAAAAGAAAACCCTGTTCCCCACTGAAAATTTTCTTTACCACCTAGTGCCAATCCGAGGCGAATGGGAAACCAATCCTTCACAAAATATTCGACACCACCTGAAAGTCTGGGTATTTTTGAAAAATTCAAATCATCCGTAAACATCTGCCTGTAATTTGCAAACAGTGTAAGATTGTGCTTCCAATCATATTGAAAGCCAAACAGCGCCACCATGGGGTAGGATGTAGAATATCCTTTAATGTTATAGCTGGTATCCGATTTCACAGCATTGTCCATTAAGTTTTCCACATCTGCAGAATCAAGCAAATCAACCGTATCTGTGTTTACCACAATATGATAATCAGTCAATATGGAATTATCATCACTCCAGTTGATTGACCCAAAAATATTATTTAATGAAAATGCAAATGTCATATCAACCTGTTTCGCAACAATACCCATATCAAAAGCAAATCCAAGTCCTCCAAAACTGTTTTTCACCTGTATGTCTGCATCCAATGTCAGACTGTCCTGATAGGAGGTGATATTTCCTGAAACATTTTCTGTATGAATGTTGGCAATCCCGTAGAGCAGTTTTAAAGCGCCTCCCGCATACCAGCTGTCAGCAATCTCATTCAAAACAGGGTGTGTTATTTCCATTCCATATCCAAGGGAAATGGGTACAACTGCCTGCAGATCAGCATTCAACTCATTCAGCTCCAAAGTTTCACCGAATTCATTTCCGTTAAAAAGTGTTTCAATGAGTGATTTAGGAATTACCACTTCTCCGCTTACTTCCGCGTCAACGGAAAAGGCAAAATTTCTGTAAGATAGTCCCAAAAGCTGCCCTCTCACCAACGGCGCCAGACTCAAGCCATCGCTGTGAAAAGCATCTATAAATTCCTGTTTTCTTGAACCGGATAGGTGTTCTCCGCTTAGGAGATAATTATTTAATAATGATGGGGAAATTGAGTTATTCATTAATCCGATATTGGGGGCGAAACGAAATGAAAAATTTGGATTATCATAAAAGCCCAGATTCGCCGGATTCCATCCAAATACATTGCTGGATCTCGCTTTGGTCATATACGTCCCTGCGGTGGAAATAGAATAAGCGGTCATATTCACTTGTCCTTTGATTGGCGCAAAATTCAGCGCCATAACAAGGATGGTTATTTTTTTCAATTGACTCAACATGGTTTTAATCCGGGTCTACCAGATAATCCATTGACCCCGACAATGAAATGGTCAACGAATCGGTTGATAAAAATTTTGACGGTATTGGGTCACCATTCTCATCGGTTTGTCCCAATACATTTATTGTAGCTTGCACATACATGGAATCCTTGTTAAAAAGCTCAAGTTTGTCATCACCCAAATCCAACGAATCCAAGCCGGATTCACCGGCGGTAATAAGCAGAGAATCCACCAGAATTTCCGCTGCGCCCGATTCAAATGCTAACGTGTCCTGGCTTATAAGTACGGTGACGGCACTGCCAAACTCAAATTGATTATTGTAGCGGATAAAAACAACAATCTTTTCAATTTCCTCCGGAACCGTTTCTCCTGCATCTACTTCTGTAATCAATTCAGAATTGGTCGTAATTTGTGCATCAGGACCAATCTCCAGTTCCAGTGGCGCCCGGACGGAAAGCAGTCCTGCAATGGTTTGATCAGACGCAACGGTTCCAGAAGTACCATCGCCTCCCACACGCGCAGATCCATAAGCCATAATTTTATCCGGCTGAATGTTGATCAGCTCATTGGCATCAGGAATAATTACACTGGAACTGTCAGATATATTCCAGTTGGAAATAGATGATGTGACTGTATCCCCGTCACTATTGCTTGCATCCATGGTGAGATCCAAAAAGACAGGAATGGTGATATCCGAATCAAAATCAATACGAATCTCCACATTGGTAAAATCAAACCCATCCATATCATCCGGTAACGCAGAAATTTCCTGTTCCACTTTATCAATTGTCACTTCCACCGAATCAATAATACCTGTTATAGATCCAAACCACAAAGTATCAATCAATACATCGATGGCAATGGAATCATCCAGTGTCAGGGAAAGCAATTGGTCACTGGGAATACCCAAAGTGGAAGAATAATTTATGAGTTGCTCGTCAATTGATAAATTTAAACTGTATCCGGACACATCAATGGTTTGCTCTGCTGGTTCTGTTGATGATGTAATCTGGAAGGTGTCTACTAAACTGGATCCGCCTAATGTCAGTTCTTCGATTGTAAAAACAACATCCGCTTCTAATCCGATAAAATTCTGGATGGTCAACTGAATTTGCCCGGAATCGATCAAGGCCGTTTCTACTTTGGTGTCATTATCCAATTCAATTACATCTTCCGTTATATTATCTTCCTGGCTGATATAGCCAGTGACTGCATTAAAGGTCAGTTCAGGCAGGTTGATAGCTACGTTGATGGAATCGTTTAGATAATAAGTGTTGGCAGCTGATTGTGTTATGGTTGTTGTGCTGTAAGTGAGGCGTTGATCCTCCAGACTTACCGGCTGCAGGTCGTAACCAGCCAAATTTATGGTGTGGCTGATTTCACCGGGAATAATGGTTAATAATGTATCAAGACCAATACCATCGCGAACCAGTTCGGGTACCGTCAACTGCACATCCGCAACACCACCGATATTATTATTGATTATCATATCCATCTGACCGGCCGATATAGAAGCAATCTGGATTTGCGATTCCGATTCGATAACAATTTCCCCTTCTTCGGTAATCGTCTGGGATTCAATCTGCCCCGTAACCTCACTAAAAAATATATCTGTAATCGTTAAATCCAATTCCACATTATCAGTCTGGGATATGGTAACACTGTTTGGGTCAGTGTCACTTGTAGAAATCAGATAATGATAATCAAGGCGTTGGTCTGCGTAATCCATAGTCATGGTCCAGCCACCCATATCGGCGGTTGGTACAGAAAATATACCTGTTTCCAATTCAAAGTTTTGCGTGAATGCGGAATCCACAGTACCAAAATACAAACTGGGGATAACAAGATATACATTTCCCGTTAAAGGTAAATTATTAGTTACAGTAATATTCAAATCTCCATTGGACATAACCGCTTCTTCCACTACCGTTTCCGATGGATCCAGCACAATACTGCTGGTATCGCTAATAGACTGTGCCGGCACAACAGCATTTGCCTGAGTAACTTGAAAATCACGCGCTGCCAGACCAATCGTGAAGGTGGAACTCAGGTCCGAATTGGTTACTGTGACTGTATCCCCTTGTGATCCATTTGAAGTCCCCGAAACTTCAACCAGCAAATCGCCCGGTAAAGTCATACCGCTCACATCCTGGGTTCTTGTGGAAGAATTTCCGGGAGCAATTTCCGTATCCCAAACCAACTGGAATATTTGTGTACCAATACTGCTTTTTACATCAACGTAGATAGGGGCACCCAGAGAGATGAACAGATTATTGGTTATGGTTACATCAATATTTCCCGAACTGATGTCCACAGAAGTAAATGAATCAAAGCCAATTGATTTCTGCTGGGGAACAAGGGCTGCAGTATCTATGATTATATCGGCGCTTCCTCCGGCAGATTCAATTGCTGCCTCTATGGCAGAAACCAAATCTTGCGGCATTATCTCTGTGAATGAAATGGGGTCGGTTTCTTCCCCACCAATATTATCAAGTTCGATCAGTCCTATCTCCGCATCAATAAGTTCGGAAATATTATCCAGACCAACGGAATCATAACCAATGGTAAATGCGGTATTGGAACTATCCACTGTAATGGAGCTTGCGTACTGCACAAAACTCTTTTCAATAGGATCAATCTTTAATTGGCCACCTACTTCCACCGAGTCAATTTTTACCGATTTATTAAAGACATAAATAGAATCTTCGTTCACACTAATCAGAGAATCTTCCTGCAGACTATGGAGGTCAACTGTAAAATCGGTAAGTGGAAAATTGAGGTTTACAGTCCAGGATGACAACTTGGCTTCGGCGGGATTTTCAAGTGTACAGCTGAAAATATTTAATAAAATTCCGGCTGTTACTTGAATCCAAGCTATTAAAAAATGTGTTTTCTTAGCGAATAAAAATCTTTTCATTTTATCAATGGGAAAATAATTACTAATTTGCTCCGAAATAAACTCACCGATTTTAAACAAATAAGCATACCAATGTCAAAACGAATCTCCTGGACAGATTATTTTATGAACATTGCACAAGAAGTTGCATCTCGTGCCACATGCGACAGAAAGCATGTGGGTGCCGTCATCGTTCGTGGAAAAACGATTCTATCCACAGGATACAACGGCAGCATCCGCGGACTACCCCACTGCAATGATGTTGGACATGAAATGGAAAATGATCATTGCGTTAGAACCATCCACGCTGAGGCAAACGCCATTGTTCAGGCAGCCAGGAATGGAATCAACATCGACAATTCTGAAATCTATATTTCAGCCAGTCCCTGCTATAACTGCTTCAAAATGATCGCCAATGCAGGTCTCAAAAAAATATACTACGCTGAATTTTACCGGGATGAAAGAATCAAGGAACACGCGAAAGAATTGGGTGTTGAGCTTGTTCATCTTGGGGAATGATGCTGGTTTGGATGTTGGATGTTGGAATATTTCTTTGTGTCCCTATTTTTTTCACATTGAAATGGATCCTTTCCGGAAATCGGTTTTCCCGATCTGAGCATTAATCAACACAGGAATTCCTGACTTTGCTGTCTCTTTTGCTTGCAGCAAAACTGCTGGAATGTCATCTCCTTTTTTTAACAAAAATCCTTTACCACCGTACCCTTCTGCTGCAATGTGGTAATCGGTTCGCCGAAGAGTTGTGCCAACGTCATCCCCGAATATTTCGGTCTGTTCTCTTTCAATCTGCGCCCACGATGCATCTGTCCCTACTAATGCAATAACAGGAATCTTGTGCCTGACAAATGTATCAAATTCTGCTAGACTGAACGCCGCCGAACCGTCACCCCAGATGAGCCACACTTCTGACTCAGGATTGTGTAATTTTGCTGACATGGCAAATCCGCCGCCCACTCCCAAGGTGCCAAATACACCGGGATCAAGCCACGACAACGGAGACCTCGGTTTGAGGATGTAGGATGCTGTTGAAACAAAATCACCTCCATCCGCCACAATGATGCTCTTTTCATCCATTACTTTTTCCATATACTGAAGCAACTTCAACGGATTGATATGCTCATTTTCCGCCTCTGCCTGCCGGTTAATTTCAGATTCTCTATCAACTTCATTTTTCGTTAAAATTTCAAACCACCGGCTCCACTTTCCATCGGTGCCAATAGATTTGTCTGCCAGCGCTTGAAGAAATCTTCCTGCATCACCGTGAACGGCAAGTGCCGGTTTTCTGTTTTTTCGCAGCTCTTTCCGGCTTCGGTTAATTGTAACCACAGTAGCATTGAGATTTATCTTTCTCCCATATCCAAGGCGGAAATCGAACGGAAATCCGCACACAATGACAAGATCTGCTTCCTTCAGCGCTTTTCCGCGTTTGTGCCTGAATTGGATTTTATTTTCCCGTCCTAAAAGTCCCCGTACCATCCCCGCAAGGTAGGTGGGTAGCCCGAGTTTTTTAACTGCAGATTTAATGCTGTCCGCCTCATGAGGCAACGCCATGGTTTGACTGCCCATAACAAGCACCGGCCGCTCCGCACATTTGATAAAATTTACTGTCCGGTTCAAGTCGCCGGAGGTGTGATTGGGTATATTTGAATCAACACTCGAAAATGGCGAATTGTCTTTATTCCTGAACAGGTTGTTTAGGTGTCTTTTGGCATACAGATTCAGTAATTTCCCGCCTAATGACTTCCCCGATCCCATCATTTCATTATACCACTTCCGCACCAGATTTTCATCATAAAGAAGATCAACGGAAAGTTCTACAAAAACGGGTCCCGGAACACCATCTTTAGCAATTTTAAATGCGCGATTCAACACAGGTGAAATTTCTCTCACCGTCTTTACAGAAACCGCCCATTTTACATGGTGCTTCATAAGCGCCATTTGATCAATGTCCTGAAGTGAACCTCTCCCTTTCAGCATGGTAGCTGTTGCGCCACCCAGGATAATTACCGGTGACTGCGCCATCTGGGCGTTTTTTACCGCCGTTATTGTGTTGGTGCATCCGGGACCTGCGGTCACTGCAGCAACTCCCGGAATACCTGACAACCGTGCAGAAGCATCAGCGGCAAACACCGCATTTTTCTCATCCCTAACATTAATAACCGTTATACCGTCTTTTTTACAACTCACCAATATGGGGGAAATATGCCCGCCACAGAGTGTAAAGAGGAATTGCACACCATGGTTTTTTAGAATTGCTGAAACTATATCCCCACCTGTCATTTTCTTGATCATATTAATTAAGGATTAAATCTGTAACCAATAATTCAATTTAATAAACAGTGCCTTCGAGATGGCAGGGTACCACTCATTATCTTCAGAAGAAAAGTAATTTGAATCACCAAGATTATACACCACAAAAAGTGCCCTCCCCGGGGAATATTCCCATCTGAGGACAAACGTCCCCACGGTATTGTCAATTTTGAAATCTGGGTCGCCGGAATAGTCGTACGGTTCAAAATCCAACGTTTTCGGGGCACGCAATCTTTTAAATGAATAATAATCCATGTTGACATTAAACGGCTGGACAAACATCTGCAGTGAAAGGTCCGGTGTGAATGTCCAATCAAGACGGAATCTGAAATCATTCATTCTCTGTTTGGCACTGCTGTAAACGATATTTGTATCTGATTCAACTCCCACCCATTCCGTCCTGTTATCGCTATAATTCTGTGTCAGTTCAATAGACATATTGATAGTGTTGGTTGGTTTAACGGTCACCTCCAATTTGGCCATATACCCCCAGCCACCAAGTTCGTTATTTCCCATTCCATAAACAGGATTGAGTACAATTCGTTTTCTGTTATCAGTAGAAATCCATGCCCACCAGCCCCATCTGAAAGGTGTTGAAATTTCCCATGCACTGCTGTCTTTAAATGTATCACTATCATCGAAATGAGGAAAACCGACATTTCCTCCAAAACCAAATGACCAGTAATTTTTCATCGTGTTCCTTTGATTCAATTCAAGATTATTTGAAAGAACCAGACCATCATTTCTAACATTTCTGAAATAATTGAACCTGAGATCGTTTCTCAGAAAAATTCCCCATGGGTCCTGCTTCCGAATTCCGCCAAAACTGCCAAATGTCCAATTCCCGTTCCGCCGCAGATACCCCAAATCATTGATTTCAAATTGGTCATCGAACCAGGTTCCTAGAATACTTAAATCCCACCAGAGAGGGTCGTTGTATTCAACGTACAATCTGCCACCATTTCCTCGAATATCCCCCACCTGAGATACGGCATATTGACCTGCCACAACAACCCTATTCTCCAGAAATTTTAACCGCCAGTCCAATCCTCCTGCGGATGCCCGGGTGGAGCCGTTTCTTAATACATCCGTCACTATTATTCCAACTGTTGAATGTCGGTTGAATACCGGTTTTTCAATCCTGCCGATAAAATAATTAGTATACGGCTCAATGAGCAGATTTTCTTTTTCAGTTGCATAACTTGTATCAAGACCGGTAAAAACATTATCCTCAAACAGAGAATCAACGGATGCAATCTCATCAGTTGAATATTCCCAGATTCCATATTCCTCATCGGTTACACTTTCAATGATTCCATATTTCAAACCACCGTCTGTTTCACCCAATAATTTCGCGGCAGCAAGAATGGTGGTTGTTTCAGGTTTTTCAAGTTCAGAAGCAATGTCTGAGTGGTAAAAACCGGGTTCGTGCCCGATTCGTCTGGAATGAAACAACTGTAACTGATTGGTAAAAAACGAACTTCCTTCAACAAAAAACGGTCGTCTTTCACCATAGAATGTTTCGAATGCTGTAAGATTCAATACAGACGGGTCTGCTTCCACCTGACCGAAATCGGGATTAACCGTAATATTCAAAGTCGCATTGCTGGAGAGTCCGTATCTCACATCCAACCCCAAATCACTTGTTAATCCGGTTTCATCACCAAACTGGTTACCTCCCAATGAATAGGGTAGAAATTCAAGTTTTTTGGGAGACGGTACATTTTCAATTCCCTTAAGAATTCCGTACAGTGAAATTTCACCCTGAACGCCTCTTTTTCGACCGGGCCAGCCACTATATTCCTGATACCGTTGAATACCCCTCGACATTCCGAGTCCCCAGGGATGATTTCCGTTTGATTCAAAATTAAAGAGTGAAAATGGAAATCTTAATTCAGCAGTCCATCCTTCATCACTTATATTAACTTCTGCATCCCAAACTCCATCCCAGGAACCATCAATGTTTGTATCATTGGAAAATGTAATATCAAATTTAACTCCCGCTGCATTAACACCCATGCCGTAACCTGTCTTATCATCATTGTTGCTGTCAAAAGCTATGAAAAACCAGTCAGCGTTATTGTCGCCCCCCGACATCCAGTCATCCCGTCTTGCTAATCTTGCCACGATTTTCCCGGGTTCGCTGTCATACATTCTGCACCCCACATACATATTTTCATCATCATAGAGAATCCTGACCTCGCTCAATTCCGTTGAACCAGCCAAGTTATCGGGCTCTATTTGCAGAAAATCTGTGATGGGAACGGCATTGCCCCACTGGGCATCATTCAGGTATCCATCAATTTTCGGGGGGGAAGATGTTCTGACTGCTGTGCAGGTTTTTTGAGATAAGACAGATTGATCTATGGTTGTCCCTGAATTATCTTTTTTTTGACCTGTGAGGAATTGACAAATAAATATGACAAGTAAAATAATTTTAAAATTATTAAACACAGAATTCTCTCAGATAACCTAATGGCATATACTATTTTAGGATGAATATTACCAATGTGTAAAGGGCAATTATTTTTTAACCACTCTTGAATTATGGAGATATTTCTCAAACAGTTTTACAAGACAACCTGTTAGCTTGTTTTACTTGGTCATCATAAATTTGATTGTGGTAAATTTGAATAATTTATCTGTTCACATACTTTAACAATTTATATAAAGAATGACTGACGAACGCACAATCAAAATTCAATCTAACGGACCGGGGATTTCAGATTCCGATCTGGACGAAACACAGGAATGGATAGAATCACTGAACGAACTGGTCCGGACAAAAGGATTGGAGCGGGGGCAGTTCATTCTCCGCAAACTTTTAGAGGAAGCCCATGAAAAAGGGATACATCTACCGTTCTCCCTGAACACACCTTATATCAATACGATTTCCGCAGCGGAACAGCCAAAATATCCCGGCGACAGAAAAATTGAACGGCGGATCAAAAGTATTGTCAGGTGGAATGCCATGGCAATGGTGGTCCGCGCCAACAGGCATTTTGAGGGTATCGGCGGTCACATATCCACATTTCAGTCTGCAGCTACATTATATCAAGTTGGATTCCATCACTTCTTCCGCGGAAAAGGAGATCATTTTGATGGTGACCAGATTTACTTTCAGGGTCATACATCACCGGGAATTTACGCTCAGGCATTTTTAGAGGGACGGATATCCCTTCAGAAAATGGAAAATTTTAGAAGAGAACTTGAAAAAAACGGAGGTCTATCCTCTTATCCCCATCCATGGCTTATGCCTGATTTCTGGGAGTTCCCAACGGTTTCAATGGGACTGGCGCCAATTTCAGCCATCTATCAGGCAAGATTCAATCACTATCTCAAGGATAGGGGAATCAAGGATACCAGCAACCAATGGGTATGGGCGTTTCTAGGGGACGGTGAAGTGGATGAGCCGGAAACTCTCGGCGCTATCTCCCTGGCAACCAGAGAAGAGTTGGGAAACCTCGTATTTGTCATAAACTGCAATCTTCAAAGATTGGACGGCCCTGTTCGGGGAAACGGCAAAATTATTCAGGAATTGGAAACAGAATTCCGCGGTTCCGGCTGGAATGTTCTCAAAGTTATCTGGGGCAATGACTGGGACCCGCTACTTGAGGCGGATAATACAGGATTGCTGATTAAGAGAATGAATGAGGTTATTGATGGTGAGATGCAAAAATATGTGGTTGAATCCGGTTCATTCGCACGTGAATACTTTTTCGGAAAATATCCCGAACTGTTGAAATTGATAGAACACCTGACAAATGATGAAATTAATAACCTCACCCGGGGAGGTCACGATCCCGAAAAAGTATATGCCGCCTATAAAAATGCCATTGAAACAAAAGATAAACCCACGGTAATACTAGCCCATACAATTAAGGGATACGGTCTTGGCGAAGCAGGCGAGGGAAAAAACATTACACACCAGCAGAAAAAACTAAACGATGAAGAATTGAAACAATTCAGAGACAGGTTTGACATTCCTATCCCGGATAAGCAACTTCATGATGCACCTTTTTTCCGCCCCGCTGAAGACAGCGATGAGATTCAATATCTCCTTGAACAGAGGCGGGAACTGGGTGGATTTGTCCCCTCAAGGAAGGTTTTAGTAACCGGATTTAATCCGCCGCCGGAAAAACTAATCGCAGAATTTAAAAATGGAAGTGAAAGACCCGTTTCCACAACCATGGCATTTGTCAGAATGCTGAGCATTTTTCTTAAAGAGAAAAATGTGGGACCAAAAATTGTACCCATTGTACCGGACGAGGCAAGGACATTCGGAATGGAATCTCTCTTCCGGCAGGTTGGGATTTATTCCCACTCTGGGCAGCTTTACGAACCGGTAGATGCTGATATGTTTCTCTATTATAAGGAAGCCACTGATGGTCAGATTCTGGAAGAGGGAATTACAGAAGCAGGATCTATGGCAAGTTTTACCGCTGCCGGCACTTCGTATGCCACTCACGGAATTGACATGATTCCATTTTTCATATTTTATTCCATGTTTGGATTTCAGCGTGTAGGAGATTTGATCTGGGCATTCGGCGATTTGAGAGGGCGTGGTTTTTTATTGGGCGCCACTTCCGGAAGAACAACACTGAATGGTGAGGGACTCCAGCATCAGGATGGGCACAGCCATGTTTTAGCGAGTACCATTCCGAATCTTTATACCTACGATCCGGCATTTTCCTACGAAATCGCTATCATCATTATGGACGGACTTAAACGAATGTACAAAAACAGGGAAGACATTTTTTATTACATTACACTGGGGAATGAAAACTATGAAATGCCATCAATGCAGAAAGGAATTAAGGATGGTATTCTGAAAGGAATTTACAAATATTCATTAGGGCCAAAATCTTCATCGAAGAAAAAACTGCAAAAGGCGCACATTTTTGCGAGCGGCTCGATTTTGAGAGAAGCCAAAAGAGCCCAGGAATTACTGAAAAAATTCAAGGTTTCCGCTGATGTATGGAGTGTAACAAGCTATAAAGCATTGAGGCAAAATGCCCTGAAAACCGAGCGTTGGAATATGCTGCATCCAGGGAGGAAACCAAAAACCCCCTACCTCTCAAAAGTCCTGCAAAAAGAAAAGGGAGTCTTTGTAGCGGTAAGCGATTATATGAAACTCGTTCCGGATCAAATCAATAGATGGGTCCCCGGTGGTTTATTCACATTGGGCACTGATGGATTCGGAAGAAGCGACACACGGGAATCGCTGAGAAGGCATTTTGAAATTGATGCTGAATTTATCTGTCTCGCTGTTTTCAGCCAACTCTCCAAGAGAGGCGATCTTGATTCCAAGGTTGTGCAGAAAGCTGTCAAAAATTTTGGAATTGATACAGATAAAGCCGATCCTCTTGTTTCATAATCTTGCAATTTCAGCCACCGGAGTGTAATTTTGTGGCTCATTTTTAGAACTTGAGCTCAATTATTAAATCAAATTATTATGAAAATCTGTGTATTAATTAAACAAGTCCCCAGCGCCGATTCTACCCTTAGAATAAAGTCCGATGGAAGTTGGATTCAGGAAGAAATGGTCACTTTCACCATGAATGAAAGTGATTTGTATGCACTGGAGGAGGCGCTGCAAATCAAGGAAAAAACAGGCGATGGTGAGGTGGTTGCAGTCTCACTGGGACCGTACAGAATCCAGAGGACAATTCGGGACGCGCTGGCAAGAGGTGCCGACCGTGCAATTCACATCCAGGAGACAACTCCTTATACTACAGATCCCTTTGTTACTGCATCTCTTTTGGCAAAAGAACTGGCAGATGAAAATTTTGATCTCATTTTATCGGGACTTCAATCTGATGATGCGGGAATGGGACAAACAGGCGTTATTCTTGGAGAACTGTTAGGCATGTCCACCGCCACGCTGGTCATGGCAACTGAACTAAAAGATGATTCAATCCGGGTTAAGCGGGAGTTAGAAGCAGGGTGGTTCCAGTGGGTTACATTAAAACTACCTGCATTACTCAGCATTCAATCCGGACTCAATAAACCCCGTTATCCTTCTTTAAAAGGAATAATGGCATCCAAGAAAAAAGAAATCAAGCAAGTCCAAAAGGATGACACTATTGGCGCGCTTCAACCCTTAAATAACATACACGTTCCGCAAAAAGCAAAACGAACGGAAATGCTGGATGGAACTGCAGATCAGATTGTAGAAAAACTGGTTCAAATTATGAAAACTGAAATTAAAATACTCTAAGGTTTAAAATGGATATTCTGATCGTACTTGAACACAACCAAAATCAACTTAACAGAATGAGCTGGGAAGCAGTTACCGCGGGACAAAATCTTGCGAAAGATTTGGGTCTGTCCGTTTCAATTCTTGTCATGGGAAATGAAATTAAATCACTTGCCAACGAAGCTGCATCAAGTGATGTGAGCGAAGTTTTAACGGCTGAACACCCACTTTTAAAATCATATTCTGCTGATGGATATGCTCAAGCATTAACTCAGATCATTGAAAATGAAAACCCTAAATATGTTATCATGGGACACACGTATATGGTACGTGATTTTATGCCCAAAGTAAGTGCACTCCTGAAAAAACCTTTGTTGGCTGACAATATCAGCTACCGAATTGATAGCGGAAATTTGATCTTAACCAAACAGGTTTTTTCAGGGAAATTGGTTGGAGATGTTATTCCTGCGGGAGATGAACCAATTATTTTCACCTTTCAATCGGCGGCTTTTCAGAGCGATGATGTTCAGAAAGGAAATGGGGCTGAAATACGTTCCGTTGAAATTTCATTAGACGATTCAATGATAAAATCCACCTCGGAGGAACCATTTCAGGAAACTGCCACTGCTGTTGATCTTTCATCTGCTGATCTGATTGTAGCTGTGGGACGTGGAATCGGAAAAGAAGAAAACCTTGATTTGATCAAAAAACTGGCGGAAGTCCTAGGCGCTGAAATTGCCTCCTCCCGTCCTATCGTAGATTCAGGGTGGCTTCCTCCCTACCATCAGGTAGGTAGTTCAGGTCAAACAGTGGCGCCGAAAATGTATCTGGCGTTGGGAATTTCAGGCGCTATTCAACACGTTGTGGGAATGAAGGGATCAAAAAATGTTGTCGTCATTAATAAAGATCCCGATGCGCCGTTATTCGAACTTGCTGATTACGGCGTTGTGGGAGACATCCTCGAAATTATTCCAAAATTGTCTGAAGCTGTAACTCAGGCAAAATCCTGATAAGTCAAAATTCAAAAACAATTTTCAAATTTAACTCATAACCTATGACGGAACGTGAAATCTTAGAAATTGATGTATTATTTGTAGGCGCCGGTCCGGCTAGTCTCGCAGGGGCCATTCAACTCAATCGATTGATGAAGGCGAAGGGGAAGGAAATTGCCATCGCAGTCATCGAAAAAGGCGCAGAAGTTGGTTCACATTCACTGTCGGGGGCCATCGTTGACCCGAAGTCATTAGAGGAACTTATTCCGGATTATCTTGAAAAGGGGGCGCCCTTTGAGTCAGAGGTCACTGAAGAACACATGTATTACCTCACTTCTACCAATAAATTCGGATTTCCTTTCATTCCCAAAACCATGTCCCATGATGGATGTTATGTAACATCTTTAGGAAAACTGACCCGCTGGCTGGGTGATATCTGCGAGGCAGAAGGCGTAGATATCTTCTGCGGCTTTGCGGGACAATCCATAATCTACGATGGTGATGACATCATGGGTATTCGCCTCGGTGATCGTGGAATAGATAAAAACGGACAGCCCAAAGTCAACCACGAACCGGGAGGTGATATTCATGCAAAGGTTACCGTTTTCGGAGAAGGCACCCGGGGAAGTCTTACCAAAACACTCATTGAAAAATTCAATCTCATGGATGGGAATAATTCTCAGGTCTGGGCAATTGGTGTGAAAGAACTCTGGCAAATGCCCGAAGGAAGAGTCCCTGAAGGGTACGTGGCTCATACCATGAATTTCCCGCTCGGGCATAACATCTTCGGAGGTGGATTCATTTACGGGATGAAAAATAATATCTGGGATATAGGTCTTGTGGTTGGACTCGACTACGCAGATCCTTCAGTTGATTCTCACCACGAACTGCAAATGTTAAAAACACACCCCTGGATTCAGTCACTCATCGAAGGGGGCGAAATGATTGCCTATGGAGCAAAATCATTACCTGAAGGCGGTTTATTTTCCATTCCCAAATTAACGGTGAACGGCGGGATGCTCATCGGTGACTCGGCAGGATTTTTGAATGGGCAGCGCCTGAAAGGGATCCACCTCGCAATGAAATCGGGCATGCTGGCTTCCGAGACAATTGCAGAAGCTTTAGGTGAAGAAAACTTCAGCGATACTTCACTCTCTAAATATGAAGAGAAAGTGAAAGAAAGCTGGCTCTATGAGGAATTGTGGAAAGTCAGGAATTTTCACCAGGCATTTGACAAAGGGCTCTTGGCTGGATTATTCAATGCAGGTGCCGGAATTGTAACAGGTGGAAGAGGTTTCGGATTATTCAATCAATTGGAGAGTGAGTCCGGACATTTGAAGTTGAAAAAGAATTCAAAAACAAAAGACAGATATTCTGACCTTCAATTTGATGGAAAATACATTTTAGACAAGGTCACGGATGTTTACCATTCTGCCACTGCTCACGATGAGGACCAAATCCCGCACCTGCATGTTCGGGATACTGACATTTGTCTCACCACTTGCGCCGAGGAATACGGTAATCCCTGCGAGAATTTCTGTCCTGCAGATGTGTATGAAATGACTGGAGAAGGGGAAAACAGGCGATTGCAGATAAATTTTTCAAACTGCGTCCATTGTAAAACGTGTGATATTATGGATCCTTACCAGATAATTGACTGGGTTCCTCCTGAGGGTGGTGATGGTCCCGCATGGGTAAATTTATAAAAAATCGGGTGGAATTATGGATTTGATAAAGTGTGACGTAGATCATATATGAGGTTAAAATTATAAAATAAAACTTGAATCAATAGTCGAGAATGTATAGTTTATAAGCAACTCGAGGTAAAATTGTCTGGAATTACCTATAAATTAAACCTAAAATAACCAAATGTGGAGGGTTAGTAAAATGAAACGACACATAATAACTTTAGGATGTTTATTCCTTCTTGCGACCGCTGGTCTTACGGGTCAAGGATTGGATTTAAACCTCCAAATGCAGGCAGTAGATGTAGATTACGACAACTGGATTAGAGATATGAACGGGGTTTACGATACTGAATGTGCAAATGTATCCCAAAGTATAACTGCATGTTGGCCCGATGCGGCTAACTGCTTATTCGGCTATGATTTGTTAACCTTTGGTATCGGAGATTTACTTAATCACATTGATGTACCTTTACCGTATCCTGAGGCACTTGCTGGTTTCCCGTATGGGCCTATCGCATTAAATGTGCTTCTGTCACCTGAAGGCGGTTTTCTTGTAGGAGAAGGAAGTTCCTATCCAACTTTTGGCTGGGATTCCACCGGATGCGTAACACTTCCCGATGTTCCAATTATTGAGGATGGAGGTACTTATTCCTTTGATCCTGCAACAAACGGATTCGGAATCGTGGGATCAGAAAACTTTGATGATTTTTCTTCTGACCAGTCAGATATCAATCATGGTTTGTTAACCTTCTATGGAGGTGATTCTGACAATCCAGCTGCAACTCGTCTGCAATGGTGGGCAACAGATGGAGTTGGCTCAAATAGCGGAATTGATAACGACGAAACCAGTCCAGATTTTGGTGAATTTAACAGAGTTCTTGGTACTGTTGAACTGCCCATAGATCTTACCGGGACAATGGTAGGGTTTGTAAATGAAACATTCGGTATGGATATCCCACAGGGAGATTACCCAACAGCCGGCGGTTTTTTGGAAGGTATAACCGGCGATGCTTCAACAACAGGATCATCAGCCGGACCTTATTACTTGTTTGATTACGCTGGATCTGACGGGTCACCTTTCTCTGGTGATGAACTCCTGCAGCACACCTCTTATTATATGACATATAACGATTTTGCAGCGTTAGGTGGCGCTCAGATTAATTTCCTTAATGGTTATATGACAGTTTGTGCTGGAGACGCATCATGCGCGTGCGCATATGTCGTTGAACAGGTTCTTCCCCAGTTTGGCTGTCCCACTGACATAGCCGCTGCCGCAGCTGCTGCTGTTCAACCAGTGATTGATGCCTGCCTTGGTGCTCTCGATCCAGCCGACCCTGAGTATATGACAGATGCAGTATGGTGTGGTATTGGTGCATTAATTGCAGGGGCCGCTGCTGCAAACCAAATTTCAGAAGGTGCATGGATATTCCCCAATGATGCTGATCATGACTACGATGGAACCAACGGACGTTTGTTGTTTTACACCCAACCCGTAACACTTCCTGTAATACAGGATCGTATTGTGAACGTAATGTTCTCTAATAATGAATTTGATTATACTGCTAATCACGCAAGCGGTTGGAATATGGTAAGTTCTCCGATTAATGGTACCAATGATGTGGATGAGCTCTTCCCCGATGCTATTGCTAATACCTGTTTCGCATATGACGGTGGGTACCAGCAGGTCAACAGCGTAGAATCAGGTAATGGTTATTGGCTGCGCTTTGCAGATACAGGATCAAACGCCCAGACTGGCATGTCAACCGTTTCAGAAATGGAAACGTTGAGTGAAGGTTGGAATATGATTGGTTCACTTGCTACAATCGGTGAAATTTCAGATCCTGATAGTATCGTTGTTTCAAACACCCTCTTCGGCTATGACAATGGCTATTACAATGCTTCTTATCTTGCACCCGGAGACGGATACTGGGTAAGAGCAGCTGCTGATGGGTTGATCATTATTGGCGTACCCCCCGCAGACGGTGGTGGAAGAGTATCCACCTTTGTTAATAAGTTAGAAGGTACAAGCAGCTTAACGTTCATCAATAGTTATGGCATCAGCAGTTCTCTGCACTTTGATGCATCAATTCCTGCTGATGAAAAATTGAGTTATAGTTTACCTCCGGTACCACCGGCAGGTTTCGATGCTCGATTCATTGACGATATGAGATATACGGAAGAATCCGGAATCATTGATGTAATGAATGATGCCTATCCTCTGACCATCTCGTATAACGTCGTGGACGACAGCAGATGGACAATGAAAGATGTCACAACCGGTAAAACATATCATATCGCCGGTTCCGGCTCAATTATCATCGAATCATCTTCTACAAGATTCGAACTGAACAGATCAGATGCTACTGTACCTAATGAGTTTGCATTGGATCAGAACTATCCCAATCCATTCAACCCGACAACGAATATCTCTTTCTCAATTCCGGAAGAGTCATTCGTTACATTGACGGTTTGGAACCTGATTGGTGAAAATGTTCGAACTGTTCATTCCGGCAATCTTTCTGAAGGTCGTTACACGCTTAACTTTAATGGGCGTGATGATAATGGCTCTACACTCGCTAGTGGTATTTACCTTTACAAAATAGAAGCTGGTAACTTTACAGATTCAAAGAAAATGCTGCTGTTGAAATAATCACAGACATTTTTACATAATTACCTAAAACAACCCCGCAATTTTGCGGGGTTGTTTTTTTTATTGTTTCAAAGTAAACTCCCCCCCTATTTACTAAAGAGGTTTACATGAAGATAAAACCAGTCTTTATATTCTTATTCATTTTAATATTGAATAGTGTCAGCTTAATGGCAGACGGCACCATTAAGGGCAGAATAACGGATATAGATACCAGGCAACCGTTAATTGGTGCCAACGTCCTTGTTAAAGGAACTGTTATTGGGTCTGCAACAGATTACGAAGGAAGGTATGTGCTTGAAAACATTCCTGCCGGTGAAGTTACCCTTAAAGTGACCTACATAGGTTATGAAGAAAAAGTTCTGACTGTAGATATCACCGAAGGTCAAACGTTAGTAAAAAATATTCAATTGTTATCTGAAGCTATTGAATTTGATACGTATGTTGTAACAGCATCCAGACGAAGGGAGCGTCTCTCAGATGCACCTGCCGCTATTTCTGTTATTTCCGAACGTGCCATTCGCCGGGAAAGCAATACCAATCTCGGTGATTACCTGAAATCAATCAAAGGAGTAGATTTCACACAATCCGGTGTGGACAGCTATAACATTAGCGCCCGAGGATTTAACTCAAGTATGAGTTCAAGATTTTTAGCGCTAACAGACGGCCGTTTAGCGAATGTTCCCTCACTCCGTTTGATCGGTTACAATGTAATTCCCATATCTGCAGATGATGTTCAGCAGATCGAAGTAGTGCTGGGGCCTTCTTCCGCCATGTACGGTCCCAACGCACACAGCGGAGTTTTGAATATTATAACCAAACCGCCCCGCTATTCAAAACCGTTAACTCTAAATCTTCAAGCGGGAGAGAGAGATATAAGAAAAATGTCAGGAAGGGGGGCACTTACCAAGGGACCTTTCGGCGCAAAATTATCTGCAACTTATTTAACGGCTTATGACTGGGAACATTACAATGAAGATGAACTGGAGTCTCATACATTTGTACTAACCGGAGATGGTGGCTTAATGTATGACGGCATTGATGCTTTATGGCAGCCAAAAATTGGTGTGACAGAAGATGATAGTCCGTTGCGGGCTGTTAAGATTTCGAGCCCATGGCCTAACGGTGGCTATGAACTCACCGAAGAATATCTGGAAGAGCATCTCCCTGATGGAGTAGAATTCTGGCGGGAGGATGATGGCTTTTATGCAAACCTTGCCTACACTGACGGAATCGATAATGATAGCGATAGCGAAGATTACCTGGATGTCAATGGAAATGGGCAGCCAGATATCGGTGAGCCCGGGGTGAATGACGATGGACTTGTATACGCTGATGGAATTGATAACAATTTTGATGGTCAGGTGGATGAATATATTGATGAAGGAATTGATGATATTCTTGAGATATGGTATGACGGAATTGACAATGATGGAGATGGTTTTGTGGATGATGAAGATGATGAAATTGGTGAATTTTTTCATCATGGTCCTTACATTATCACGGATGATGGACAGATATTATATGATACAAATGGAAATGGAAAATACGGTGAGGCAAATGAAACATTTGTAGATTTCAACGGAAATAACAATAGGGATATTTATTGTTCAAATTCAAGTTACTCTAATAAAGAATCCTGCGAAGATGGAGGATATGTATGGATTATAGAACCGTTCACAGATTCCAACGGAAATGGTGTCTTTGATATAGGAGATAGCACTCTTTACTCCTACGTGGTCCATGACGCAAATAATGACGGATTAAAAGATTTTGTTGATTTTAATGTAAAAAATATCCGTTACGATTTCAGAATGGATTATGACCCAAGTGAAGATTTTAAAATGACTTTTGCATCAGGATATGCCTGGGCAAGAAACCTGAACATAACCCCCATTGCCCGATACCTGGCAGATGGCTGGAAGTATCGCTATTACCACGGCAGATTAACCTGGAAGAATCTCTTTATGCAGGCATATCTGAATACAAGCAACTCAGGTAAAACGCGAAGCATGCAAACCGGGAGTATCATTCTAGATAAATCAAAGAAATTCAGTTTTCAAATGCAGCACCACATGCAATTATTAAATGAACGGGTAAGATTCGTTTGGGGACTGGATTATTTCCGCACCATGCCTCAAACATTCCATACCATTCTGAATGATAATGATTTATGGGATCATAAAGATAATAATGGAAATGGGGAGGAAGGATCTCCAAACAATTGGAAGGATAGGAATGACAATCAACTGTATGATCCGGGAGAAGAGTTCCGCT
>CAYXUG010000038.1:0-21604 GCA_964468655.1 uncultured bacterium
TCTATCATCAATCTTCCTATCGCTTCCTGTACTTTTTTTTCTGCCTTAGTATCGAGAGAGGAAGTGGCTTCATCCATAATTAATATGGGCGGATTTTTAAGAATCGCTCTTGCGATGGAAATGCGCTGCTTCTGTCCGCCGGAAAGTTTTACACCCCTTTCGCCAACTATGGTATCAAATCCCTGGGGCTGCTCTAAAATAAATTCCAGCGCATTTGCCATTTCTGCTGCTTGTCGTATCTTAACAATGTCTGCAGTTTCATCACCATAAGCAATATTATTTGCAATTGTATCATTAAATAAAATGATTTCCTGTGGTACAATTCCCATTTGATGCCTAAGTGCTTGAAGCTTAATTTTTCGTATATCAATACCGTCAATTGTAATTTGACCATTTCTCACATCATAGAACCTTGGAATAAGATCAGCAAGAGTAGATTTGCCTGCACCGCTTTCCCCAACCACGGCAACAACTTCACCCTTATTAATTGAAAAACTTATATTCTCAATTACATTTTGATTTTCAATTGAATTGTAGGAAAAGGATACATTTCTAAATTCCAGCTTATCACTGAAATCATCTATAATCAAATGCTCCACAGAATCTGTAATGGTTCTTGGTGTATCCAACAGAGAAAAAATTCTCTGTCCCGAAGCAATCGCAGTCTGAATATTCTGATTAACTGTATTCATACTTTTTATGGGAGTAAGCACAGAAAATAGTATTAAAACGAATCTAATGAAATCTTCCGGATCCATTGATTGGTAAAGTATTACTTCCCTTCCACCAAGCCATAAAAGAATTACACCAATGACAACGCCCATTATTTCAGTGATGGGAGTCGAGGCGTATCGAAGGTTATACTGATTTCTAAGTAAACGGTAGTGTTTTTCAGTCTCCGATTTAAACTTTTTTCTTTCATGTCTTTCCATGACGAAAGATTTAACAATTCGAATTGAACTCAATTTTTCTTGGAGAATAGACACAATACCTGAAACCTGTTTAGACGACCGGTATGCCTTTCTTCTAATGCTCTTCCCGACGGTTACTATAAAAATTCCGGCAAGAGGAAGAATAACAAGGGAAAAAAGAGTTAGTTTCCAGTTAATAATAAATAAAAGTGCTGAGAACGCAAGAATGTTAATCGGTTCCACAAGCAGTTTGTGGAAACTCACCGAAATAGAACCCCTCACAACCATAACATCATTCAGAACAATTGATGTCAATTCACCTGCTTTCTTTCTGTCAAAAAATGACATGGATAAGGAGGTAATGTGGTCAAATAACTTATTTCGTAAATCTCTGATAACCCTGAACTGAACAATCCCAACAAGAAGATTCTTCAGGTACAAGAAAATATTTTTTAGAAAAAATATGACCAGAATTGAAATACACAAGGCCCAGAGAGTATCAACCGGTGTACCCTTCAAAATTACACGATTTGTCCACAATTTGATGAATTCATTTGGACTCAGGTTATTTTTGATTTCCAATGCTGTCTGGTTTGAAACAAGGGAATTAAAATCTGTCAGAATATTATTAATAAGTGATGCCGTCACCCATATTGAAAGTGTATTAAATAATACATAAAGAAGAGATGCAGTGAGTGAAATTGCGATCAGATACCAATACGGTTTTGCCAAAGATAAAATGCGTTTATACATGCGTCACCTTCTCACCTTTATAAATCATTTTTTTATGAGGAATCCCTGCTTCATAAAAAATGTCTCCCACACATTCAAAGTCAAGTTTTTCATAAAATTGAATTACCGATTCCTGGGCATGAAGATATATATTCTCCCGTTTTCTCAATTGTTCGAGTGAAAATTCCACTAATTTCTTCCCGGCATTTAATCCTCTGAAGGAAGATAACACAGCAAATCGTTCAAGTTTAATACCTTTTTCGGTTTCTCTCCATCTTGCTGTTCCCACCGGTTTCCCTTTTACCCTGGCAATGATATGGGTTGCTGAATCGTCAAATCCATCCATTTCAATGGAAGGATCAACAGATTGTTCTTCAATAAACACTTTTTTTCGAATAGCAAATGCTTCCTTTTGTTCCATTGTGGAATCTACATATTTCACAACAATATCGGTTAATTGATTTTTCATTTCAGGGATTTTGAAATAGTCTTCAAAATTATATGCGCAAACCTATTTGATCTTCAGAACTATTTTCAAGAATCTAATGATTGAAATAGAGGTAGGTTACAACTGCCATTATTACCAGAATAATTCCCATGATCTGCTTTTCATTATGTTCCAAAAAATGGAATTTCATTGCTTCCAACCCTTTCCTGCCCAATTCTACCATTAACATAATCCCTGCAACAGTAATAACAAAATAAGTTACCGCAACAATAAAAATACCTATCCATCCAACAACTGAAGCATTAAAAAAATAGGACTCAATCTCAATACATGGGGAAAAAAACATTGCTAATGCCAGCGAGAACACCGCTGCCTTTTCAGATTTCCCTGAAACTTTATCAAGATGCAAATGCCGGTGTTCATGATTCCTTCGGGTATCCCGTATTCCTCCAATAAGATAATATAATCCAAATGCAAAAAACAAAGCAGGGGCTGCAATCTCCATGGCATGTAAACTGACATCGGTTAACCGTATTCCCAGAAGACCCACCAAAATACCAATCAATATGGAACTGGAAGTATGTGCGATCCCTGCTAAAAAGGCAACTCTTCTCATTTTCGACTTATTCCATTTCTGACCTTTTCCCATCACTAGAATTGGCACCCAGTGATTAGGGATAATCGCATGAATGATGCTAAGTACAATACTTCCAATAATTATGTTGACTACCATCTGTATTTAAATATTACAATTTTGCTAACTTCATGTTAAGAAATTACTATCCCACCTTGTTCCAAGGATTTTTTTATGGATTGAATTAAGTATAACATCATAAATTGACGAAGATAATCAGAAATAAAATTTATTTCCTATCAGATTATTAAGAGATATTTTAAAATGTAAATCGTTTTTAAATTATAACGGATTACAACAAGAATGAAATTTAAAACAATAATTATCACAATCTTCATCTTTTCATGGATGGGATGCTCTTTTAACTCGCCCACCAAAAGTCCAATCCAAAAAATAACTTCTTCCAGTAAATCTAAATATGATGTCCGAATATTACGAGATACTTGGGGAGTGCCTCATATTTTCGGAAAAACGGATGAAGATGTTGCTTTTGGATTTGCATATGCTCACTCCGAAGACGATTTCAAAACGATTCAGGAAGTCCTACTTACTATCAGAGGAAAATCTGCTTCTGTTTTTGGTAAAAATCATGCAAAAATAGATTATATCATTCATCTGATGAGAGTTCGTGAATTTGCTGAAGAAAAATATGATAGTGAACTTTCAGAAAAAATGAAACAGGTGATAGCAGCTTATTGTGAAGGTCTTAATCATTATGCAAACCAGCATCCTGATGAAATACTTGCTGATATTTTCCCTTCCACACCTATAGACATCGTTGCTGGATTTGAATTCAAAGCACCTTTTTTTTACGGTTTGGATGGTGTTTTAAAAGATATCTATTTATCTGAACAAAATCATGAAATATCCGAAAAAAATGACGGAATAGATGCACTCATTCAAAATTTAGTCCCTAAGGGCTCAAATTCATTTGCTGTCTCTCCGAATCGTACACCAGATAAGAAAACCCGTTTGGCAATCAATACACACCAACCTTGGAAAGGACAATCAGCATGGTATGAAGTACACCTAAATAGTGAGGAAGGGTGGAATATGGTGGGGGGTACTTTCCCGGGTTCGCCTGTTGTATTTATCGGACACAATGAAAATCTTGGATGGACACATACAGTTAACATGCCTGATTTGGTCGATATTTATGTACTTGAAATTAATCCGGAAAATCCAGATCAATATCTGTTTGATGGAAAATGGCTTGAATTGGAATCGAAGAAAGTGCCAATCAAAGTGAAGTTAATTGGGCCGTTCTCATGGACATTTAAGCGTGAAGTTTTATGGTCTGTTCACGGGCCTGTAATAAGACAATCCCATGGAACCTATGCAATACGTTATGCAGGTCTTGGCGAAATTCGTCAGATTGAACAATGGTATCGTATGAATAAATCTTCCACATTCGGTGAATGGAAGACCGCCATGAAAATGAACGCTTTACCATCACTAAACACGATGTACGCTGATAAGAAGGGAAACATTTTTTACGTTTATAATGCAAAATTCCCCATTAGAAATGACCAATATGATTGGTCTCAATATTTACCCGGAAATACATCGGAAACACTTTGGAAAGACTATCTTCCATTCGATGAACTTCCACAGGTATCGAATCCGTCAGCAGGGTTCCTTCAGAACTGTAACAATACACCATTCCAAACAACAGTTGGTCAGGATAATCCTAATCCAACAGAATTTTCAACCACCCTCGGGATTGAAACCCACATGACAAACCGCTCAATGAGGGCAATCGAACTTTTTGGCAATGATACATCTATTACAAAAGAAGAATTCTACTCATACAAATTCGATACAAAATATTCTGAAAATTCTGTTATCATGAAAAGTGTACACTCGGTTCTCAAGCAACCTCCCCCTGAAGAGGGTATTTTGAAAGAAGCATTCGACGTATTAAAAAACTGGGATGGTGATACGGGTCCTGAAAGCAAAGGCACTGCACTGGTCGTATTATCCATGCGTCCATCTGATGCCAATAAATCATCCATCGACCCGTCAATTCTTTTGGATCGCATCTACGATTCTGCTGTTCTTCTCAAAAAGATTTATGGTCGATTAGATGTTCCATGGAAAATCGTGAACCGGTTGGTAAGAGGAACCATTGACCTGGGATTGGGTGGTGCACCAGATATTCTACGGGCCGTTTATGGAAGATGGAGCGATAAGAACCGAATCGAAGGCACTGCCGGAGATTGTTATATAATGATGGTAGAATGGAATAGAAATGGGAATGTCAATTCCCAAAGCATCCACCAATTCGGAAGTGCAACCTCAAAAGTGGATTCCCCTCATTTTGCGGATCAGGCAAAATTATTTGCAAATCAAAAGTTTAAACCTGTATGGTTTGAAAAATCAGAAATTTTAAATAACTTGGAGAGTGAATATAGTCCTTAAACTTAAAAATTATTTTGAGTAAATTAACTATTGACTCTAAAAATAAAATCACATAATATAAAAACACGTACAACTCTAATAAAATTAACTGGAGGACTGGATAATGAAAGATTTATCAAAACTTTTTAGTATTATTTTAGTTTTAACAATTTCTGTTTTTCCCCTGGCAGCTCAGGACGATGCAGACGGTGAAGCAACGGAAGAAGTCGTTGAAGATGAAATGTTTGAAGAAGAAATGGAAGACGTCGGGAGTCCATTGGCCGGGTTTACAGCTGGTTTGAATGTTGCCTATCCTGTCGTTACAGGAGAATATTATACTGAAGATGGTGACCTTGGACCTGTTGTAGGTTTTGTTGTAGGCACTCCTTATGGTTTGCCATTAGGTCCCTTTAACCTGGGTGTAGGTGCTGGACTTGATATTGCTATGTTCGGAAATAATAAAAATGAGGTCGGCTTTTTTGGAACTGTAAATGCTGTTGTTTATGAAACGCCACAAGGTCCTATTTCAGTATATGGCGGTATAGGTTTACTCGGTGGTGTTGGAATTATCGGCGGAGCTTCATTTGATTACTCAGTTTCAAATATTCCTCTTGTAATTAAACCTTATTTAAGAGCTAATATATCCAGTAGCGGCACTGAAGGTGGCGATCCTACGGGCTGGATTCAATTAGGCGCAATGTTCAGCTACGATATTTCTACTCTATTCTAACAGAAATACTATAGACGATGTAAAAAAGGGCAACAGATGTTGCCTTTTTTTTTAATATGAAACTGACCGTCATTATCCCCATCTATAACGAAAAAGATACCTGTCAATCCCTTATAAAAAAGGTGCAGCTTGTCCCTATTGAAAAACAGGTTATTGTTGTTGATGATAGATCAACCGATGGTTCAAGAGAAATACTGGAAAAAATTGATGGAATTGAACTATTGAAACATAGTGGAAATCTTGGCAAAGGAACTGCAATACAAACCGCAGTCCCACATATACAAGGCGATTATGTAATTCTTCAGGATGGAGATTTGGAATACGCTCCTGAAGATTATCAATCATTACTAAAACCAATTTTAAATAAAGAAGTCGATGTTGTATTTGGAAGCAGGTGGTTAAATAAAAAAAATAAGTGGTCCTTCCATTTCATCGGCAACAGGTTATTAACAATAATCTCAAATTTCATTAATTTTTGTTGGATAAACGATCTTGCATCGTGCTATAAGGTATTCCCAACTTCCATTTTCAAATCCTTGAACCTCAAATCAAAGGGCTTCGGTCTGGAAACTGAAATTGTAACAAAGTGTATTAGAAAGAATTATAGAATTTTAGAAATTCCTATTTCATACAATAGAAGGACTATAAATGAGGGGAAAAAAATTAGATTGAAAGATGGTATGGTTGCATTGTGGAGCATCTTTAGATTTCGATTTTTTGATTAATATAAAGATATAATTCTTTCTCTTGTCTTTTGAAACAACAAATTGTAATCTCGCCAACGTCCTTTTTTTAATTCAATAATAGGTCTAATTAAATGGGAACCAAAAAACAAGAGAAAAGATTAAAAGAAAAATTTTACAAGGACCTATCTTTCGTCAACAGTCCCGATGCCAGAACAGTAAGGATTCTTTCAGAATATTACGGTCCTTACCGCCGCTTCAGGCAGATGAAGATAAAAGATACTATAGTCTTTTTTGGATCAGCGAGAATTCCTTCCCCCGAGAATAAAAATAATCCAAAGAATCAAGGTACCGCACAATTGGTCGACTATTACGAGAATGCCCGAAAATTATCTTATAAATTGACAAAATGGTCCAAGGGACTAAAAAATTCCAGCCACCGTTTCATTATCACTTCCGGAGGCGGTGGAGGGATTATGGAAGCTGCAAGCCGCGGTGCAAAAGAAGCTGATGGTTATTCCATAGGACTAAACATTTCTCTTCCCTTTGAATCAGCAGGTAATCCATACACCACGGAAAAACTGGATTTCGAGTTTCACTACTTCTTCATGCGCAAGTACTGGTTTTTATATCTTGCAAAAGCGTTGGTTGTATTCCCCGGGGGATTTGGAACCCTTGATGAATTGATGGAACTTCTCACTTTAATTCAAACAGGTAAAATCAAGAAAAAACTTCCAGTCGTAGTATATGACAGCAAATTCTGGAAAAATGTAATTAATTTCGATTATATGGTGAAAATGGGTACTATCTCTAAAGAGGATTTGGACCTTTTTCATTTTTCAGATTCAGTCAACGATGCTTATAAATTTCTTACGAAAGAATTAACAAAAACCCATTTAGCTGGAAAGAATTTTTAGATTCGGCTATACTTGAAAAAAGAATGATTAAAATAGTTCGATCATTTCATATCTCCCTTAAAACCTTTTTTTATTTAATACTAGTATATCCTCTTTTCAGCCAAGTAACTCCCACAGTCGGGTTACACAAAAATACTCCCCGTATTTTCTGTTTTAAAGGAGCAAATATTGTTACAAAACCCGGACATTTGATTGAAAATGGAGAATTGGTCATTCGGGACGGGATAATCGAATCCGTCGGTAAAGTGTCAAAAATTCCTGATGATGCTTTTGAAATTGACCTATCAGGAAAAACAATTTACCCCGGATTTATTGAGTCATTTTATTCTTCCAAAAAAACGAAGAAAAAGGATAAAGACAAAAAGAACTCTAAACAGGTTAAAAGTTCGGCTATTGACCACTGGAATTCTAAAGTCAAACCTGATTACAATCTGTTAGGGGAATTCAAACCAAAATCCAAGGAAATTGAAACTCTAAGGAAACTGGGGTTTACCACAGCCCAACTCACACCAAATACCGGAATATTCAGGGGAACCGCATCAGTAATACATCTTGGGAACTGGCACGCTGATATGATCATTGGTGAATACAGTCCGGCACAGATTATTGCGTTTGAGTATGGCGGCTGGGGAGATAAAAATTATCCCAATTCTCTTTTGGGTTGTGTTGCACTTATCCGGCAGACACTTTTGGATGTTGACTGGTATAAAAATGCCTGGGATACTTACAACCGATTTCCCAATGACAATGAACAACCGGAAATTACCAATTCCCTCAAAATATTAAATGAGCACCTCACATCAGAAAACCCAGTTTGTTTTATAACCAACGAAGAACTTTCAGCACTCAGAGCTGAAAAAATTGCAAAAGAATTCGATATCAATCTTTGGCTGCGAGGGAGTGGATACGAATACAGACGCCTAAATGAAATTTCAGAGATAAGCCCATTTATCATTCTTCCATTAGATTTTCCTGAAAAACCTGATGTGAGTACCTGGGAATCCACCCTCCAGGTTAATAACGAAGATTTACGGCATTGGGACCAGGCACCTGATAATCCTCAACGTTTAGTTGATTCAGGAATTCGTTTTTCTCTTACTACAGATGGAATGGATAACCGGCTTGACTTCCGAAACAATCTCTTACAATCAGTTGAAAGGGGATTTTCAAAAGAAAAAGCACTCGAAGCACTAACTACAATCCCTGCAAAAGCATTAAAACTTGAAAATGTTTTAGGCACCATTGAAGTAGGAAAAATAGCCAACTTTTTTGTAACGGATGGTGACTATTTCGACAAGGACACAAAAGTTGAAGAAGTTTGGATTAAGGGAGAAAAATATCCGGTAATTAGTGTGCCGAATGTTAATATTCGAGGTACGTGGTCAATGCTTTGGGAAACGAGAAAAACTTCAAGAGTTGATACATTGAAATTTTCTGGATCATTAACTAACCCCAAAGGAGAATTTATTTATGGCGGTCAACCGATTCCTTTACAATCAGTTAATTACGAAAAATCATTGATTTCATTTCAACTGGAGGGCGATTCTCTTCAAATTCCCGGGATAGTTCGATTTTCTGGAATGGTATTGGAAGATTTTTGTGAGGGTCAGGGACGAATGCCGAAAGGTGATGCCATAAAATGGTTCGCATCAAAAATCGAACAGGAAATTATTGAAGGTACAGAATCAGATTCAGTAGAAACGAAAAATGAAGCTGAACATCCCAGTAATTTATCCCCTAAATTTCCAGAAGGTGCATTTGGTTGGGAAGTGCTTCCACAACAACCCTCCATTGTTTTGATAAAAAATGCAACTCTCTGGACATGCAGTAAGGACGGGATTTTAAAAAACAGTGACCTGCTGGTAAAAAATGGGAAAATCTGGAAAACAGGAAAAAACCTGTCTATTTCAGGCTCATTAAAAGATGCTGTCATTATTGATGCAAAGGGAAAGCATATCACACCCGGCTTGATTGACTGCCACAACCACAGCGCTGCATTTTCAATAAATGAAGGCACTCAATCGGTTACGGCGGAAGTCCGTATTGAAGATGTCATCAACAGTGATGATATCGCCATTTACCGTGAGCTTGCAGGGGGATTGACCACTGCAAATATTCTCCATGGTTCTGCCAATGCAATCGGCGGACAAAATGCGGTGATAAAACTCCGATGGGGCAAAACCCCCGACGAACTCCTTTTTCATATTGCACCTAAGGGAATCAAATTTGCACTTGGGGAAAATGTAAAACAGAGCAATTGGGGAGACGATTATACAACAAGATATCCTCAAACTCGAATGGGGGTTGAACAAATTATCAGAGATGCATTTCATGCAGCACAAGAATATCAAAAGGAGTGGAATAATTACAAATCCCGCAAATCAAGCACACTGAAAAAAATACCCCCCCGTAAAGATTTGGAATTGGAGGCACTGGTTGAAATCCTGGAAGGTGAGCGGCTTGTACATTGCCACTCTTATAGGCAGGATGAAATACTGATGCTTATTCGTATCGCTGAAGATTTTGGATTTCGAATCGGTACTTTCCAACACGTCTTAGAAGGTTACAAAGTAGCAGAGGCAATCGCATCTCATGGTGCCGGCGCATCCACGTTTACAGACTGGTGGGCATATAAGTATGAGGTCATTGATGCAATCCCTTTTAATGGCGCTTTAATGGATCAGGTAGGTGTTGTCACTTCCTTCAATTCAGACAGCGGAGAATTGGCAAGAAGACTCAATACTGAAGCTGCAAAGGCCGTTAAATACGGAGGATTAAGTCATGAAGAAGCATTGAAATTCGTTACCATCAATCCTGCCATTCAGCTTGGAATTGATCAAGGGGTGGGATCACTGGAAACAGGGAAAGATGCCGACTTTGTTATTTGGAGCGATAATCCACTATCATCATTTGCAGTTTGCGAACAGACATGGATTGATGGAATCAATTATTTTAATATTGTCAGAGATAAGAAAATGAGAGTAATACAAGAATCAGAACGAAACAAATTGATTCAAAAAGTATTGTCCTCTGAGGAAACCGGGAATTCAAAGATGTACGGAAAAGGAAAAAGGAAACCCCGAACCGAACCATTCACGTGTACGGAAGGACTTGTTGAATGAAAAAGATTAGTTATTTCCTAACAAGTCTGATTTTGATTTTAAATTCATCGGATCAAATTCCGGCTCCGAAACAATCCCATCCTATTTTAATCAAAGGAGGAGTGATTTACCCCGTTTCCTCTGAACCTATTTACGGCGGACAAATGTTATTTGAAAATGGCAGGATCACCTGTATTGGCAAATCCTGCAATAATGAACTCCCTGACAATACCGAAACAATAGACTTAACAGGAAAACATATTTATCCCGGTTTCATCGCAGCAAACACTACCCTCGGATTAACAGAAATCAACGCTGTGAGAGCAACCCGCGACTATGTTGAAACAGGAACCATCAATCCAAATGTTCGGGCTGAAGTGAGCTATAATCCGGATTCGGAACTAATTCCGGTGGCTCGGTCAAATGGCATCACACTCATTAACACGGTTCCACGCGGTGGACTTATTTCCGGAACATCAGCAGTCATGATGCTGGATGGCTGGACGTGGGAAAATGCAACCTTAAAGGCACCGACGGGACTTCACATCAGGTGGCCCACTTTTTCTCCCCGCAGTGACCGCTGGTGGGAAGATGAAGATGAGGAAAGAGATGAAGCGTGGAAAAAAGCAATCCGGAAAGTTGAAGACACTTTTCAAATGGCACGGCAATATTTACACGCAAAGGAATCTGAACCCGGAAATCCGCGGCTACCCCGTCACAAACCTGATCTCAGGTGGGAAAGTATGATCCCTGTCCTGAAAAAGGAAATACCTGTTTTTGTTCACGCCAATCGAATTCGCCAAATTGAAACTGCAATAAACTGGGCGCATAGAGAAGACGTTAACATTGTCATTATGGGCGGAAAGGATTCCTGGCTGATAACTGATTTGCTAAAAAAATATAACGTGCCTGTAATTCTTGAAAGCATCCACTCCCTACCATCCAGAAGGTGGGAAGATTATGACACTCCATTCACAACACCGTGGAAACTGACAAAAGCGGGAGTAAAATTCTGCATTTCTGCCAGCAGCAGTCCCTTTCAGGCGCCTCATCAGAGAAACCTCCCATATCACGCAGCCACAGCCGCCGCTTATGGACTCTCCAAAAATGAAGCGCTGAAAACTATTACACTCTACGCGGCTGAAATTCTTGGAGTAAAGGACAAGGTTGGTTCATTGGAACTTCACAAGGACGCAACCTTCATCGTTACAGATGGCGACCCCTTAGAAGTAATGACACAGGTGGAAATGGAATTTATACAGGGGAAAAAGATTGATTTGAGTGACCGGCACAAAATGCTGTATTCGAAATATCAGAAAAAATACAGGCAGCTTGGAATTATCAAATAAACCGGTTGTTAATCAATATTAAGATTTTATTTTTTTGAGAGTTATCATTATTTCCAGCGCTGCCATCATCCCCTCTTCCCCTTTGTGACCTTTTTTCCCTCCTGACCGTTCCAGTGCTTGATCTTTATTTTCAGTAGTTAGAACACCAAAAATTACGGGTATTTTCGCATTTCGGGCAATTTCACCGACACCTCTTGTTACATTTTCGCACACATAATCAAAGTGAGGAGTGTCTCCCCGGATTACAACCCCAAGACAAACAACAGCATCAAACTCACCGGATTGAACAACTTTATTTGCAACTTGGGGAATTTCAAACGAACCGGGTACATTGAATTGTTGAAGATTATCAAGTGATCCACCATTTTCAACAAACTTACTTTTTGCACCCTCAACAAGTTTATCTGACAAATCTGAATAAAACGTGCTCACAACAAGAGCTACCGTTTTATCCCGAAAATCAGCCATTTTTTCCGTTTTTATCTTCCTGAAGAATCAGGTGACCAAGTTTATCCCGCTTTGTCTCGAGGTAACGTCTATTGCTTTTTTTAGGTTTCACTTCTAACGGAACTCTTTCCACAATTTTCAATCCGAATCCATCCAATGCTACAATTTTCCTCGGATTGTTCGTCAAAAGTTTCATTTCCCGAACTCCCAAATCATACAATATCTGAGCGCCTGTACCATAATCACGCAAATCTGGTAGAAATCCGAGTTTCTCGTTCGCTTCTACAGTATCCATTCCAAGGTCCTGAAATTCATATGCTTTAATTTTATGTTTCAACCCAATTCCTCTTCCCTCCTGTCTCAGGTATAACAAGATACCTGAATTGGCTTTACCAATGATTGAAAGGGCGGTCTGAAGCTGTTCCCCGCAATCACATCTAATGGACATTAACGCATCTCCCGTTAAACATTCTGAATGAACCCGAACCAGTGGTTTTGTTTTTTCAGTTATATTACCCTTTACCAGCGCAATATGATTTTCATCGGTTTGAATGTGCCTGTATAAATGAAGTTTAAAATTCCCAAATCTATTGGGGAAATCAGAAACTGCCGTGCACTCGATCATTTTTTCTGTCTGGCGGCGGTAGGTAATAAGATCTGCTATGGTCATGATTTTCAAATTATGTTCGGCTGCAATTTCCAGAAGCCGGTCTCTTTTCGCCATTCTTCCATCATTATCGATTATTTCACACAGTACACTTGTCGTTTGAAATCCGGCAAGCCTCGCAAGATCAATAGCAGCTTCTGTGTGACCTGCACGCTCAAGTACACCTTCCGGACAACCGACGATAGGGAAAATATGCCCCGGTCTTGCTAAATCTACCGGTTTTGAATCTGGATTATTTAGCGCTTTAATCGTTTCATACCGATCGAAAGCTGAAATTCCGGTAGACGTGTTATTTACCGCATCCACAGAAACAGTGAACTGGGTACCATGAAGAGAAGTATTCTGATGAGCCATTTCTTCCAATTGCAATTCTACCGCCCTCTCCTTGGTAATGGGAGTGCATATAAGCCCTCTGCCGTATTTTGTCATAAAATTGATTGCCTCTGGTGTAACCGTATCTGCAGGCATGACAAAATCACCTTCATTCTCTCTGTCTTCATCATCTACCACAATAACCATCTCTCCAAGGTGAATTGCAGAAATAATTTCCGGTATGGTTGAAAATTGTTTTTTAGTTGTCATAAGCCGTTACTTCTCCCTTTTTCAACACCTGACTTTAAAATGTATTTACCCAATATATCAAATTCAATATTTAAACGGTGATTGATTTTGCACTTGTCCAGATTTGTCAGGTTCAATGTATGCGGTATGAGCGCAATTCTGAAAATATTGACTATACATTCCGCAATTGTGAGACTCACTCCATTCACTGCAACAGAACCGCTTTCCACAATTAAATTACGATGTTTCTTCGGAATTTTAATAGTCATCTCTCTGCTGTCACCCAACTCTTCAACATTCACTACAGTTCCCGTACAATCAATATGACCCAACACAAAATGTCCGCTTACAAAGTCATTCAATTTCAGAGAAGGTTCCAGATTCACCTCATCACCGACTTTCAATTCTGCCAATGTGGTTTTCACAATGGTGGCTGGTACTACACTGAAATATAAATGATGTTTCTTTATTTTCTCAACTGTCAGACAAGCACCGTTAACTGCAACGCTATCATTAATTGCAATGCCGTTCAGCATACCTCTTGTATTGATCACAAGTGTGGCGATGTCACTTTTCGGCTCAATGGAAGCAACTTTTCCAAGACCGATTACGATTCCGCTAAACATTTTTCAACCTGTAAATAGTCTTTTTATCAACTCCTGATACGTATTCTTCAAACTTAGTATAACCATTATCAGGCAATGTATCCAGTTTAAACTTTTTTCCTACTTTTATTCCATTAGGTGACCGGTAAATGATTACCTCCCTGCATAATTTTTCTCTTATCAACGATTCACCGAAAACTCCGCCTCCTTCAATAAGGAGTGAAATTTTATTCAACTCACCTAATGTCTCTAGTACTTTTATCAAAGTTAACTCCTGATCATTCAATGGGTGCTGGTGAACATAAACAGGTAAATTCTCATTAGTATTTCTGGAAAAAAAGTAAATTGACTGAGTATTATTATCAAATACTTTTGCAGAATTTTTTATTTTACCATTTCGGTCCAAAATGACTCTGTCTGGATTCCTGCCCGATATGTTACGAACCGTCAGTGACGGATCGTCCATCAGAACTGTTTGAGTACCTACCATAATTGCATCGAATTCCGATCTCATTCTGTGGACTTCCGCACGCGACTCCTCACAGGATATCCATTTGCCACTGTCGTCAGGTCTGGTATAAAATTCATCCTTAGACAATGCCAGTTTCAACGTTGTATAGGGTAATCGGGTTTGTTTCCAAAAGTGGTAAAACCGGTTCATCTCCTGCACTTCATTTTCCAGTACGCCAGTGACCACCTCAGTTCCTGCTTTCTGCAATGATTCAGCACTTTTCCCCATCATCCTGGGATCAGGGTCTAAGGAACCAATCACTACACGTTTAATTTTGGAGTTCAGTATAACATCAGTGCAGGGAGGCGTTTTTCCGAAATGGTTGCACGGCTCAAGTGTAATGTAGAGTGTTGAATCTTTTTCACACCCATTCCGGATTGCATTCACTTCTGCGTGTTCAGAACCAAACCGTTCATGGAAACCTTCTCCCAATATATTTCCGTCTTTGACGATTACAGCCCCCACCATGGGATTGGGAGAGACTTTTCCCGCACCTTGTTTAGCAAGGTTAAGCGCTTGCTTCATGAAATTCTCATCAATATCTATTCTATTGGAACCGGGTGACATAACAATGGGTAAATCTAAAAACTTATTCATAGTTATAACAACTACCCTTTAATAGAGTAAAGCCAGCAGCTTCATAGTCGAAACTGCCGGCTTGTTTTCTCAAGCACCTATAAATCTGAAATCAGCGACCGCTTGTGGCTAAACCAAGATCGGCTGTGAAGACTATCAGTGTACGTTCACTTTTTGATAAGTGATGCATATGAAAATATTTTTTCCATTTATTTCAGCAATCTATATTTTCTCCAAGTACCAGCTACTCCGTTAGTTCAGCAAAGTTAAAAAGTAAAATTCCACTGCTGTATTCATCAAAATGAAGCTTAAACACTTTGTGTGTAGTTGTATCATAGATCATGTAATTTTCATCGGATACGCTGATTACATGAGTTTCCATATCATAACTTATTACTTCATTATCACCACCATAAGAAACAATACCAACTTCTGTTGACCATTCAACATCTTCAGGAATCACTGAAATTTCGTCGAATGATATGGTGTTATAAACTGCAACCATTACTGAATCACTCAAGATAATACTTGGCATATAATAGCCACCGCCAACATCAATATTTTGAAATGATAAATGCCATGTTGCAGTATCAGCTGCCTCAGATGTAGTAACTAAATTGTAATAATATGATCCCTCGTTAACATCACTAGTTGTTACTGATATTACATCTAAAGAATCATCTTTATTATTATCTTCTTCAACACACGCAATGAAAATTGTAAGAAGTAATGATAGACTCAAGATAATGAAATGTTTCATCGTTTTCTCTCCTATTTTTTAAATGAAAGTTCAAAGTAGAACGTCCGCCCAACAAAGGGACCATAACGGTCGTTAGTGTAATCCCCGGCATTCTTGATTCCGAAGCTTAATGTGATTGGGTTCCAAATCAATAGGTTCCCGTTTAAGTCAATGAAAACATAATCATGTAAGGATTGTTCAGCTTGAATATATCCCCCACTATTAAGATCATATTCTTCAGGTGTATATGATCCTGTCCATTTTACTCTTAATGAAAAACCCCAAAATTTACGTAAACTTTGATAGCTGAACCGACTAAACCCTGATAGAGGTTGCGTATTCGGAATTATATCTCCCTTACTATTACGGTTATCAATAAAGTTTACTCCCCAAGAGGTAATCCAAGAACTAGATATAAGCCAGCGACCTTGGATTTCTAACCCTTTATAGATAGCATTTTCGATATTATGATAACTTAATAATGCTGGCTCAATAGCATAATCTTCAATCAAATTTTCAAACATCGTAAAATACATCATTAGACTAACTTGATATACATTGGGATGATAATATTCAGCACCAATTGTGTAACCATTTGATCGTTCCGGTTTTAAATCTGGATTCCCTAAAACCTGGTATCCAAACTGAACATGGTTCCAATCAATAAACCGTTCCATAAACGATGGTGTTCTGAATCCTTGTCCCCAAGTTGCTCTAAATTTCCACAATTCATTGAGTGAATACATCATACCTATTCGTGGACTGATGACAAGGTCATGCTCGGTATATTTATCAATCCTGTATCCCATAACAGCATTAATTTTTTGTCCTAAAATCATATCGTATTGTCCAAAAATACTATTCGTAGATACAAATTGTTTTCCACTTTCTAAACGGTCACTGGTATAGGAAGCATGTGAAATTTCAAAACCGAGATTAAAATCATTAATCCCAAATGTCTTTTTCATCATCCCTTCATAAATGACGTTTTTTTCTTCAGTTATATCATCTGTCACCAATTCCCCCCATGGTCTGGTTTGTACATAGTTTCTGCTATAAGTTTGATAATTAAAGGAATGGTTCCACCTCCAGGTATTAATGGGAATCCAATTATGCTCAAAAGATAAATTTTTACGATTAATATCAGTCGATGTAATCATAAGAGCGGATGTACCATTCTCTCCATGATTGTAAAAATTTTCACTCAAACTAAATGAATGATTTTCATTCATTTCCCAGGTCAATTTTCCCCATATTGATTGCCGATTGATATCATCTATATCAATTTGTTGAACAGTTTTATCCATTTCGATTTTTTCAATGTCTGAACTAAGAATGAGGTTGAACGAACCATTGGTTTTTTGACCTCCAAATCGTAAACTTTTTGATCCGTGGTTGAGACCTTCAGTTTTAAATTTATTCTCTGTCCCATCGTAACGCATTGAAAAGTTTAAAGAAGTGTTCGACACGTTTTCCTTTGTTATAATGTTTACAACACCTGCCATTGCTTCACTGCCATAAAGGGAAGAATTTGGGCCTTTAATAATTTCTACTCTCTTAATCATGCTCGTTGAAATCTGATCTAAAGAAACACGATTATTAAACTTTCCTGTGATCGGACGTCCATCTATTAGAATCAGGATGTAACGTGAATCCATACCCAGTATGTTGAGAATAGATCCTCCTTCTACTGATGTTTGAAGACTTACTCCAGATCGAGATGACAATAATTCAGCTATATTTAAAGCTCCTGAATCATCAATATCTTTTTTGGATATCACTTCAGTTGCAACAGGTACATTACGGTGAATTTTTTCTGTTCGAGTACTGGTGACTACAACATCTTCCAATTCAAAAAAAGTTTCTTCGAGTACAATAATTAAGTCTTTTGCTTTACCATTTAATACTCTCGTTTTATTGGAATATCCAATATGAGAAATATGCAGCAACACATTTTTATCTGAATTAAATGTGAGATTGAAGAATCCATTTTCATCAGTTGCAGATCCAATTTTCTGAGCTGGAATATATAGATTTACATTAGGAATACCTCTTTGAGTAGTAGCATCCACTACTCTTCCATTTACAATTTGGGATTCAGCAGCTGTACTTTTGGTGCAAAGTAACAATACTAAAATAATTGGTAATCTTTTCAATCTTTTGGAACAGTTATTAAGTTGTTAAATAATTCTTCAATTTCATTTTCTGAAACTCCTCCAGTCCCTTCTCCAAGAAAAAGGAGTCCGTGGAATAGACCGCCGATAGCACGAAACATGAGGTCTGCATCCAAATCAGGAAATTCCCCTTTCTGTACACCTTCTTCCAGCAGCCCCCTCAGAGAACCGTACAGTTTGCTCTGATATGCCTTCCAGGTCTGGAGTTTTTCAGGCATGTGAGTCACTGCTTTTGGAGCAGTAAATAGAAACCGGTACAAATTAGGATCCATCAAAATAATTGAAACGATTTGTTTCAACGTATTCAGGAATGTTTTCCGGGGATTCGAATGGTCGAGTAATGTTTCTTCAATCCCTTCCCACAGACTGATCCATCCCCGGTTCATGATGGCGCAGAAAACCTCCTCCTTTGATGTGAAGTAGTAGTATAGGGTTCCTTTCCCGAATTTGGCTTCGTGGGCAATTTCATCCATTGTAGCGCCTTCGAGACCTTTTTTCTCAAATACCTTTAAAGCACCGTTAAGGATCAGTTTTTTCCTATTCTCTCTTTCTTCTGCTTTTCTTGCTGTGGTCATGTGACTTTATATTTGAAGTTTCGACTGACGGGTCGAATTTTAGTAAAAGAATCAGGAAAAACAAAGGTAAATTATGTGAAATAAATAAAAACCGAAACAGTATTCTAACTGTGTGAAATTGAAAAAAATAGTTTAGGGTATTATCGAGGATAAAACGTGCGCAGCTCACCGAGTACTGAGCACAACTCCCTGCGGGCGGACATCCTGAGCACAGCTCCCTTCGGGCGGATAATTATTAAAAAGTAATCTTCAATCCACCTATCACCATTCTCGGCATGGTGGGTCTCAAACCGGATGGCCTCATGGATACCACTGCATGACTGTTTGTAACATTATTCACTGTAATAAACAAATGACTGTGGTTGGTCAACTTGTATTCCCCGGATAAATCAATCAATGCAATTGGGTCGGTGCTGTTGGTTTCGTTCAGCGGTTCATCTCCTGCAACTATTCTTACTGCATTTACAAACTTTGACCTCACGAAGATTTTCATTTTACCCATCTCCAAACCTGTCATAAAGTACCATTGGTGGTGTGGTATGTACGGAAGTTCATATCCTTCTTTAACATCACCCCACGGTTCATATTCGCTTTCAAAGCTGTTGAGAAATTTCGTTTTCGTATAGGTATAACTGAAATGAAATGGAACTGTTACCTTTTTCAGAAAAATAGTTCGGGATGCAGTAAACTCCAAACCATGGATATTTACTTCGCCTGCATTATACTGTTCATAGGTTCCTTCACCGGCAAATTGGGTATCATCTCCCAAAAGATTGTTATACATATTATTGAAGCCGAACAATTCAAAATGTGTGAAACCCCGTTTATACCGAAACCCGGTTTCCATATTGATACTCTCCTCGGGAACAGCAGTATTTTCTTCAGTTCCAGGTCCGGGTGGAGTGAATCCCTTATGCAGTCCAGCAATAAGACTTAGATTCTGTTTCATTTTATACACCACGCCAATCCCCGGTACAATCACATTAAAATCCGCTTCCTTCACTGTTGCGTTTCCAGCTCTCTCTGGATCATTCCAATCATTTTCTTTCCAATCCGTTCTTTTGACATGAATGTTTTCTGAACGTATGCCCATTGTTACCGTTGTATTTCCAATTTCCAATTCATCTTCAATAAAAAAGGAAGAAGCATCTGCCTCATACAACCGATTGTTTTTACTTCCCGTTCCCCATACGCCTTCAGTAGTGAGTACAAATTCCGAATTGTCAATACCATACTTATCCACTTTCTGGAACCGATCCATTTCATCCACATGATACCGGAAGCCCCCCATGAAATGATGGTTAAACCATCCATGAGAAATTTTTACATTTGAAATAAATTGGACCCCCGTTGCGTTGTAACTCCGGTTGTTTGCTTTAAGATCAAAAATGTCTATACCATTTTCACTGGCATCGAGCTGGTGGTATGCTTGAGAATTGCTTTCGGGATCTGCAAGAAGATCAGCAATGTTGACACCATCCACTTTGTCCAGTTTGTACCAATTTCGGTGAAAATTATTATTATAAATAGCGGTTGTTATATTCAGATTTGTTAATGGCTGGATAACCGCCGTAAGTGTCATTTGTTCATGTTTGGCATTCATTTTGTCCATGGCTGATGCCGCATACCGCATTTGGGGATTTGTTTCAAAATCATCACGAGTTAATCCAAGGTATGTTTCATTGCTTAATTCATTCGTGCGGGAAAGTTTTAATTCAACCGCTGCGGGAATAAAAAAGGATGCGGGTGTATTCAACCGAAATTTCGCCAGATAATCCTTCTTTTCATATCCTGTATTTTCATTTCCGGGTAATTCCTTAAAACCAGATGTATTATCTAGGTAAGTCTCCAAAAGATAGCCGTACCACTCTCCTGAAGAACCAACATTGACGTGGGCTTTTGATGTTCTAAACTGCCCGCCCATGAGATTCGTTTTTACAGTAAACTTGTCAGGGATGGAAGTTGAAACATAATTCAAAGCGCCGCCTGATGTGTTCGGTCCATATTTTATTTGGGATGATCCTTTTCTAACCTCAAGGGATTCCATCCTTCCTGCAGTGGGAGAATAGTAAGCAGCCGGTGATGCGTAAGGAGCCGGACTGATAAGTATGCCGTCTTCCATCATATTAATTTTTGAACTTCTTTCAACGCCGGTTCCACGCATACCGATATTTGGCCTTAGGCCATACCCATCTTCTTCCTGAATATAAACTCCGGGAATCTGTGCTAACATTTTGTTGACATCACTGTCGTTAAACCGTGCAATATCTTTTGAAGAAACAACACCTGCAGAACCCGGGATACGCAAAAAATTCGAAGATCCATCCAACACGCTTGTTCTCTCTTTTAATATGGTAACCGGATTTAATTCCACTACTGAGGGGGTAAGTGAAAAATCAATAAAAATATCCTTCGAATCATTCGTTGTAATTTTAATGACTTCATTTTCAAACCCCATGGCGGATGCTGACAATTTGAATGTACCTGTTTCCTCAATAAGTAAATTGAACCTGCCCCATTTGTCACTGGATGATCCGACTCCCAATTCTTTAATGGTTATATTTACTGCTTCGATTGGCTCCCCTGTCTGACCTTTAGAAACAGTTCCTTTAACCTCTGTGAAAGCAGTTGCAAAGTTGACTAATAAAAATATACTGAAAACCAGAATAAAAGATTTCATTACACTCTCCTTAAATAAAGTGGATTACATTAAAATAGTGTTAATTGAGACTTGGTCTCATTTGCAATTATAGTGAACAGTTATTATTCAATGCAAGTTAATAATTCCTTTTTAAACCTGTTTTTCAATTCATTTTAGTGTCTTACCATAGACATGGTTTACAG